>CAVZVX010000096.1:0-11924 GCA_963778775.1 uncultured Spirochaetota bacterium
GGGAGTGTTCTCCCTCGAGGGGAGCTATCTCCTGACGCCGGGCGGCATCGAGTATTGCGTGAGGAAAAGCATCCCTCTCCGCGATCTGCGGACCTGGACCGGAGTGCGGGGGACGGGGTTCCAATGGAAGACATTCAGGCCCGTCTTCGTCCAGCGCCTCGTCACCAACGCCCTTCTCGACACCATCGAGATGGAAAGGCTCGAGTTCATCTCGAAGCGGCAGGAACTCATCCTCATGGCCAAGCACGTCGTATACGGAATACTCTTCAAGCGATTCCGTCCCGAGCTGAAATTGCTGCTCAGGAAGACCGCGTACGTCAGGGCGGTCCTGCATGACCGAGTCGAGGACGCGCCGGCCCTCGATCCGGGGGCCGCGGCGAGCTTCGCGCAGAACAACGCGACGCTGATAAACGCGATGAGGCACAGCCTCTTCTTCGAGCCGGCGAAGGCCATCGAGAAGCGCTGGAACCTGAGCCAAGCCGACCTGGCCGAGAAGAAGGAAGCGCTCCGCCGGCTCCTCCGCAGCGTCGACGACGAGACCTGGTTCCTGTTCGCCCTCCTTCAAAAGGACGCGGACAGGCTTACTCTGCTGCAGACGATCCATAGCCTCGTCGTATCCTACGTCGAGCGGATGACCGTCGCCGATTATACGACCTTCATCCTCATCGAGTTCATCCAATACGCCGAGAAGGCGCATCTCCTCAACCTGGCCGAAAGGGACCAGGCGGTCCGCAACGATTCCGATAAAGCCGATTCCCTCCTGCGGGACCCGGCGTTCAGGGAACGCCTCCTCGAGCGGGCCAGGGATCGGAAGGAATACATAAGCCTCGGCTTCAGCTTCGCGGGCAATCCGCATGACCCCACGTCGAGGACCATGGTGACGATATCGGTCAGGAACCGCGGCTTGGTCGGATACAAGACGCGGGCCGAAATCCTGGAAAAGAAGCAGAAAGGCATCCTGAACACGCCCATCGCCGGGTTCTTCAAGGAAGCGAACGTCCGTCAGCTCTCGGACGGCATGGGCATGTATTACCTATCCTACCTGGAGGAAGCCTGCCGAAACGCCGATATGCAGTTCGAATCCACCATCCTCAGGGACGAGCGCAAGGACGAGACGGTGGCGCAGCTGATCCTGAAGATTTGAGGACCCGAGCCGACGGCTCCTACCCCCTCTCCGGCTCCGGGCTTTCGTCCCTGTTCATGCCCTTCAGGGTCTCGCCGAGCTCCGCGATCTGTTGCGTATTGCGCTTTCCGATGCGTTCGACATCGGCCATCGTCCTCTCTGTCGAGCCTACATGCTCGCGAATCAGGCCTACGGCCGTGAGGAGCTCTTCCGCGAATCGCGAGATGCGGCGCACTCCTTCCGCGCTCGAGTCGGTCCTCGTCGCGACGTCGCTCACCCCGCTCTCGGTCTTATTGGCTATCTCCGTCATGACCAGAGTGGCCTGGCGGAGCTCGTCGTTCGCGGTCTCCATCTCGGAGAGACCGCGGAGGATTTCCTCCATCGCGTCGAAGGCGCCGCGAATTTCCCTCATGCCGCTCTCGAAGGTCCCTTGGAAGGAAGCTACAAGGCCTGCGGCCTTCGAAATGACGATATCGTTCTCCTTGAGGGCCGCCGAGATGCTGTTGGTGCCGCGCTTCGCCTCGTCGGAGAGCTTGCGGATCTCCTGGGCGATGACGGCGAAGCCCTTGCCCGCGCCGCCGGAATGCGCGGCTTCTATCGAGGCGTTCATCGCCAGGAGGTCGGTCTTCTCGCTCACGTCCAGGATCAGGCTCGCCGAGTCGAGGACGCGCTCCGATGCCCGGCGCACCTGGTCCATTCCCTCGACCACCTTGCGCATCTTGTCGCGCTGGCCCTCGAAGCCCGCGAGGACGCCGTCGATCCCGCTCCTCTCCGCGGCGGCCACCTTCGCGAGATTGGAAACGGTGGCGGCGATCTCCGTCAAAGCCGCGCCCGTCTCGTGAATGACCTCGTTCTGGCCGATCACCGAGTCGCGCATCCGCCCGGTGAATTCCGCGACCTTCGCGTTCGACTCCTCGGCCTCGCGGGCGTCGGAGGCGAGGGCCCGCGCGTGGCTCTCCAGGGCGTCGATCCTCGAGCGGACCTCTGCCGCCCCGCGGGCGCTTTCCTCCGCCTTCGAGCCCAGCTCCTCGCCGACGCGGAGGGAGCCGCTCGCGGAGTCGACGAGGCCGCGGAGGCGCGCCGCCTTCTCGCGGCTCCTCTCGGCCTCTCGGGCGGAGAACAGGATGAGCTCGTCGCTCGTCCGCGCGCTGAAATCGATTACGACGTTGGCCAGGACGGTAAGGATGAGGACGATCATCGCCAAGGACCGGAATTCGGAGTCGCCGGCCCCGACCTTGGGCATGAGTACGCCGAAGGCATAGGCGAGATAGACGAGCACCGTGAAGACAGCGAAATACCTGACTTGGCGCAGGTCTAGGGCCACGAGGGAGTTGCAGATCGCCGCGACCATGACGTAGGCGGCGAAGCGGTAGATATCGGAGACCCCGGCGACGGGCAGGAAAAAGGACATCCAGCAGACATTGAGCAGGGTGCTGACGCTTCCCGCGTAGGAGGCGAGGAGGTAGCGCCTGAGGCGAACGAGGGAGAAGCTCAAAGGATAGCCCGAGAGGCTCGTCGCCAGCATGGCGATAAAGAAGGCGCGGTATTCCTCGGGATGGTCGATGAACCTGACTGTCGAGGCGACGAGGAAGAAGAACAGCATCACGAGGTTCGTATTGACCAGGTAGGGAACGCGCTTTCGTATCGCCATGGGCGCGGAGACCCGATGCTCCGCGGGGAAAAGCAGGGTCGCGACGCTGAATCTGCGCATTCGATCCTTCTATTCCGTCCGGGTTATGCGCAGATTAGAGTAGGGCTAATCTTGCATTAATCCCTGAGGCGAAGTCCTGCTGAACTCCCAGTGCTCGGGCGAGCGCCAGAGGCTCGAAAGTGTAAGCTCGCGGATGAAGATGAGCTCCTTGGGCAGGCGATCGTAGAGCTTCGTGAAGAGCTCCTCGTGGGAGAGGAGCTCGGCGACCCATTGGCCGCGGTCCACCGCCATCAGCTCGCCGAACTTCTCCTTGGTGAAATCCTCCATCCCCTCCCAGCAGATGTCCTCGTAGCGGGGCATCCAGCCGAGCGGCCCCTCCACGGCCCTGCCGTGGTTATTGGCGCGCTCGGCGATCCACTTGAGGACGCGGATATTCTCTCCGAAGCCCGGCCAGAGGTACCTGCCGTCCTCGCCCTTGCGGAACCAGTTGACGCCGAAGATCCGCGGCGGACTGTTGATCATGCGGCCGAAGCGCAGCCAATTGTTGAAGTAGGCGGCCATGTGGTAGCCGCAGAATGGGAGCATGGCGAAGGGATCGCGCCGCACCTGCCCGACGACGCTCGTCGAGGCGGCGGTCGTCTCCGAGCCGAGGGTCGCGGCGAGGTAGACGCCGTAGATCCAATTGAAGGCCTGATAGACGAGGGGGAAAACGGCGCTCCTTCTCCCGCCGAAGACGAAGGCCTTGATCGGGACGCCCTGCGGGTTCTCCCATTCGGGGTCGATGCAGGGGCACTGACGGGCGGGGACGGTGAAACGCGCGTTCGGATGGGCCGCAGGGCTCTCCCGAGCCGGGACTCCATGACCTGCCCCTCCAGTCGACGAGCCCCTCGGGAGGGCTCTCCGTCATCCCCTCCCACCAGACATCGCCGTCGGGGGCGAGGGCAACGTTGGTGAAAATCGTGTTCGCGCGGATCGTCGCCATCGCGTTGGGGTTGGACTTCTCCGACGTCCCCGGCGCGACGCCGAAGTAGCCGGCCTCGGGATTGACGGCGTAGACAAGCCCGTCCTCGCCCGGCTTGATCCAGGCGATGTCGTCCCCGACGGTAGTCACCTTCCAACCCTCGAAGGCCTTCGGAGGCACCATCATGGCGAAATTCGTCTTGCCGCAGGAGCTGGGGAAGGCCGCCGCCACGTAGGTCTTCTCGCCTTCGGGCGACTCGACGCCGAGGATGAGCATATGCTCGGCGAGCCAGCCCTGCTCGCGCGCGATGACGGACGCTATGCGGAGGGCGAAGCATTTCTTCCCGAGGAGGGCGTTGCCCCCGTATCCCGAGCCGTAGGACCAGATCGACCTGTCCTCGGGAAAGTGGACTATGTACCTCCGCTCCGGGTCGCAGGGCCAGGGGACGTCGGCCCGTCCGGCCTCGAGCGGCGCCCCGACCGAGTGGACGCAGGGCACGAATTCGCCCTCGGTCCCGAGCGCCTCGATCGCCGCCCTGCCCATGCGGGTCATGATCCGCATGCTGACGGCCACGTAGGCCGAATCGGTCAGCTCCACGCCTATGTGCGAGAAGGGCGAGCCCAGGGGGCCCATGCTGAAGGGCAGGACGTACATCGTGCGCCCTCGCATGCATCCCCCGAAGAGTCCCTTCAGAATGCGCCTTCATCTCCTTGGGGTCCATCCAGTTGTTGGTCGGCCCCGCCTCCACCTTCCGGCGGCAGCAGATGAAGGTGCGGTCTTCCGCGCGCGCGACGTCGCGCGGGTCCGAGCGCGCGAGATAGCTGTTCGGCCGCTTGTCCGGATCGAGCCGGGTGAAGGTGCCCGACTCGACGAGGCCTCGGCAGAGCTCCCCGTACTCCTCCTCCGAGCCGTCGCACCAGCGTACCCGTTCCGGTCCGCAGAGCGCGGCAGTCTCCTCGACCCAGCGCTTCAGTCCCTCGTGCACGACATAGTCCGGAGCCGACATGGATCCTCCCTCCTCGCCATTCGCGGGAATCTCCCCGTCACCGACTACCATTCTAATACATTCGGGAGTCGCGCGCGGTAGCTGAGGAGAGGGGGCCTATGTCCACCCGCTCAGAACTCTTCGAACCCAGCGTCCAAATCTTCGCCGGCTGGCCTTATCCCCGTCCTCGCCGCCAACCTCGCGGGCTTGGCCTTCATGGCCGCGCCGCGCGCGGGGCTTTGTCGGACCTGGGCTATCTCCGCGTGCCTCGGTCCGGCGGCAGCCGGCTCGGGGGCGACGGCCTCCTGGCCGCCCAGCTTGAAGAAGGACATGGTTTCGGAAAGGTTGGCGGACTGTCCCGACAATTCTTCCGCCATCGAGGCGAGTTCCTCACTCGCCGAGGCATTCTGCTGGATCACGTTGTCCAGTTGCATCATGGCCTTCGTTATCTGATCCGCGCTCACGCTCTGTTCCCTCGACGAGGCGGATATCTCCTGGACGAGCTCCGCCGTCTTCTTGATGTCGGGCACTATCTTCTGGATATTCTCGCCGGCCCTCGTCGACGTCTCCACCGTGCTCTTCGCCAGCCCGGTGATCTCGCTCGCCGCCTTCTGGCTGTGCTCGGCGAGCTTGCGCACCTCGCTCGCCACCACGGCGAAACCCCTTCCCGCCTCGCCGGCCCGGGCGGCCTCGATGGCCGCATTGAGCGCGAGAAGGTTCGTCTGCCGCGCGATTTCCTCGATGACCACGACCTTGTCGGATATCTCCCTCATCGCCGACACGGAGGCGACGACGGCCTTGCCGCCCTCCTCCCCGTCCACGGAAGCCTTCTGGGCCAGCTTCTCGGTGGCCAGGGAGTTGTCCGAGTTCTGCCGTATCGTCGCGGTCATCTCCTCGAGCGAGCTCGATACCTCTTCGGCGTTCGACGCCTGCTCGGTCGATCCCTGGCTCATCTGCTGGGCCGTGGAGCTGATCTGCTGGCTCCCCGCCGCGACCTGCGCCGAGGCGGCCTGAACGCTCGTCACGATCTCGCGCAGCTTGCCCGTCATGTTGAGGATGGCTAGATGGATCCCCCTGGCCTCGCCCTTGCCGCTGTCGTCGATGTCGAGGTCTCCCTGGGCGACGCGCTCCGCTATGCCGGCTATCTCGAGGAGCCTGGCGGTCATGTCCAGGATGGCTCGGTATATTCCCGTGGCCTTGTCCCTGTCGCCGAGGTCGATGCCGTAGTCCCCCTTGGCGACGCGCTCCGCGATGCCGGCGATCAGCGTCGGCTCCCCCCCGACGTTCTGCTTGACGTTGCCGGTCATGTTCAGGATCGCCTTGTATATTCCCGTGGCATTATCCATGTCGCCGAGGTCGATATCGTAGTCCCCGGCGGCCACTCGGTCCGCGATGCCGGCTATCTGCGTGGGTTCCCCGCCGACATTCTTCCTGACGAAGGACGAGAAGTAGAAGCCGATGAGAATCGACACCAGGGTTGCAAGGCCGAGGACGAGGAACATGACGAAGGTCGTCTGGTTCGAGAGACTCCTATTGGAATCGGAAGTATCCTTGGCCGATTTGACATTCATGCCCGCGACTTTGTCGATGGCCGTATTGAGCGCGCCGACGTCGTCTTCCATTTTACCGAATGCCAGGGCGGTGGCCTCGACGTTTTTTTTCAGCTTTTTCAGCTCGATCACCTGATCGACCGTCGCCTGGAAGGTGGTCTGGAGCTGGGAATATTCGGCGAAATTCTTCCTGTCGTCCTCGTTTATAAAGGTAGTCTTGTATATATCCTCGGCTTTTTTGATCACATCCACTCGCGCGGCGATATGCTTACTATATTTCTCGATGGTATCGGTATCGGTCGTGTTGACCATGCTGAAAACATCGGATCTCATCCGGTTCGTGCTGCCCGCGATGTCCACCAATGCGCCCAGAGGCAACGTCGTCTTCTCGTACAGAAACGTATCGGCCGAGGTGATCCGCTTCAAGTTGACGATCCCGAAGATGCCGACCGCCGCGCAGACCAAGGCTACGGCGAGAAATCCAAGGATAAGTTTCATCCCAAATTTCATACTTTTCCTCCTGCTAATTCCGCTCGGGTCCCCGCAGATGTACGGACGATCAAGGGTAAGCGTTTCCTGACGGTAGTCTAACAAGAGTGTCCGGCATCCGGATTGGCCCTACAAGAGCCACAATGTAGGAGTACCTCGAGACCTTGTCACGGGATGTCGATTTGGGGGAATAATTGTTTAGCCTACATTTAAACTGACTCTCGATTTATGCGCCGCCTTCGGCTCGTCTCCCTCGGCCAATGACGAGGAAGCCTCCTGTGATCGCAAGCGCGATCGGACCCAGGATATGCGGCAAGACGAATCGGCCTCGAGACAGCAACAGGAGCGCTATCCCCGCCGCGACGATGAGCAGAACGATGCCTATGGCCTTTCGAATCATGTTATGCGCCTCCATGGAGCTTTTTCAGGTACTCGATGAGATCGAAACCCTTGCCCGCCACGATGAGCGCGATCGCTATCGCAATCGCGATAGAAACGGCGACGAGCGCGAGGATCGCGAGACGAAGTGTCCTTCCGCGTTTCGTTGGCATATGAAGACCTCCTTGCTACACGTAGTTGAGCGTTTCGCGTACGGTCAGGCGGGAGGCCTGCCACGCGGGATAGGCGCTGGCCGCGATCGAGCCGAACACGACGACCATGAGCCAGACGCCGAGACCCAGGGGCGACACGATCAAGGTCAGCGGCACTCTGGAGAAGAGTCCGCCGATGAGCCCGTCGATCGCGAGCGAGGGCGGAAGCGAGAGCGCCACCGAGATGAACCAGCTCATGAGACCGATGAAGACTCCTTCGCTTATTACATTGCGCAATACCGTGTGCGATTTGGCCCCGATGGCGCGCATGACGCCAAATTCGCGGGTGCGCTCGATCACGCTCGTTCCCATGCTGGACATGAGCCCCAGGGCCCCGACCACAGCCATCAGCGCGGCCATGACGACGAGCGAGTAGATGAAGACGTAGATGTGGGCGTCGCTCGCCCCTTCCAGGAGGGTCTTCGGGATGAAGACCCTCACACTGATGCCCTTCGCCTCCAGGGCCTGGCCGATTTCCCCGGTCAGGCGGTCGATCGAGCCGGCGTCGTGCCTATCCAGGACGATGCGCAGCGCGTTCGTGTCCTGCAGGGGAATTCCCAGCGCTTCGGCGAAGGCCTGCGGCGGGACGTAGGCCATCGCCGGCGTCATGATCTGCTTGGCGATCCCGATTACCAGAAAAGACGCGGCGCGGCCGTTGGCCGTCAGGCGGATAGTGTCGCCGACCCTGACCTTGGGGAAAAATACGGCGGCCAGCTGGTTGAGCACGATGCCGTCCGTATCGCCCGACCTTAGCCATCGCCCGCTCAAGACGGGCGAGTCGAGCAAGGCGCTTCCAGGGGGAGCCGAGCGCAGCATGAAGCTGCCGTGTCCTCCGTCGGGATAGGTCCGTACTATGTCGAGGCCGTCCGGGCGAAACGCCGCGATAGGCATGATGTCCCAGGATTCGATCCGTCGGACGCCGGGGACGCCTGAGATCGTCGAGTACACTCCATCCTTCGGCTGCAGCTTGTTCAGCTGGATCTCGAGATCGTAGCGGCGACTCGCCACGCCGTCCGCGAGAAAGCGCTCCCAGCCGGATTTGACGTCGATGCCCGTCATGAACATCCCCCCCGCCGCGGCGAGGAGGCCGAGCGTCAACGCTAGCCGGCCCGGGCGCCGGAAAGTGTTCCTGAGCGCCAGGAGCAGGGTGTTGTCAATGAAGCGGATTCGACCGAGCCATCCGCCCGGATTCCTCGAGCCGAAGCTTTCCTTGCTCGTGCCGTAGTCGCCGAGGATCGCGCGAACAGTCGTGCGCGTGCTGCGCCGGATCGGCCCCATCGAGACGAGGAGGGGCACGAGGATCCCCATCAGCGCGAGCACCGCGTAGACCCAGGCGGGCGTAGCCTGGCTGTAGATCGTGAAGTTGAGCAGCCGAGCCACGACGCCAGCCAGGGCGCGGCCGGCCGCGATGCCCAAGGGCAGGCCCAGGGCCACGGCCACGGAACCCAAGGCGAGGATAAGGAGGAGGTACATCCCGGCGATCTGTGCGGAGCGCGCGCCGATCGCCTTCATGATTCCGACTGCCACGCGGGCGCGAGACCCGGATCGTGGACGGATCCCGAAATCCTGATCGCGCGCGGCCGGCCGTTCGGAGTCTGCACGTCCAGGGAATCCCCGACCTTCGCGCCGATCAGCTTGAGGGCCTCGCGCTCCAGGAGGATGCCGTTATCGGGCACTGGCCAGGCGCCCGACTCGGGCAGGAAGGTATCGATGCGCATCGAGGCGGAATCCTTCACGACGAAGAGGAGGAGCTGCCGCCATTCGTTCGGCTTGACGGCGACCCGCGCCACGACCCAGGAAGTAGCTTCCGCGTCCAGGACATCCGCTCGCCGCTTCACGGCCTGCACCACCGCGTCGTCCACCCGATCCAGCTCCATGAAAGCCGATGCCGGATTCGTGCCCAGGTAATTCCGCCTGATCTCGCGCGTCAGGATGGTGTAGGCGCTCAGGATCGTCCCCAGCCCGAAAATGCTCACCGCGATGGCGATCACCATCATCGCCATGCGTCCCCTGGCCGCTTGAAGATCGCGCCGCAGTTTCTTCCAGCGCGGGCTAGTCATGCTCTCCCTCCGCTTCCTTCACTATGAGGCCGTCGGACAATCGGGATGGAGCGCGAGAAATAGCGGGCAAGGTCGCGTTCGTGCGTCACCATGACCACCGTCTTGCCTTCCTCGGAGAGCCTCGCGAAGAGCCGCATCACCGCCTCGGAGGTTCGGGAATCGAGGTTGCCCGTCGGCTCGTCGGCGACGACGAGGGGAGGATCGTTGGCGATGGCCCTGGCGATCGCCGCCCTCTGCTGCTCGCCGCCTGATAGGGCCGAAGGCAGCTTGTCCGCCTGCTCGGCGATACCCACCTTCTCGAGGAGGGCGATCGCCCGCCCGTATCGCTCCCGCCGCGGATGCACGTCGCAGAAATCCATCGGCAGGACGACGTTCTCGGCGACGGTCAGCGTCGGAAGCAGCTGAAAGAACTGAAAGACGATGCCCACGTTCCTCCCCCGCCAGATCGCCAATCGCTCCTGGCTCAAGGCATGGACGGGCGTGGAGGCGACGAGGATTTCGCCCGAGCTCGGCTCGTCGATGCCGGTGATCATGTTGATCAGGGTCGATTTGCCGCTGCCGGACTTGCCCACCACCGAGACGAACTCGCCCGCGCGAATCGTCATGTCGATCCCCCTGAGCGCCATGAACTTCCCCGAGGCGAGCTCATAGGCCTTGCTCACGCCTATCAGCTCGATCAGGTTTGCCTCGCGGCCGGATACTCTGGTCGCCATGCTCGTTTCCTCCTTGCAGGCTTTTATGTTCCTGTTGTACGCTTTGTCAGATTATGAACATGGTGTTCGTTATCTATGTACTGCCCCTTCGCTTCCCGGTCAACAAACAGGGTGGCGTCGATTGTTCGGTACTGAATAAAAGGAGCGGGATCGTTCACGAAAGGAAGGCCATACGAAAGAAAAAACTCTTCCCGACCGGCGCATCCGGCGTACGCGCCAGCTGTTGCTGAGCTCCCTCATCGAATTGATCCTCGAGAAAGGCTACGAGACCATCACCGTGCAGGACATCATCGACCGCGCCAACGTCGGCCGCTCGACCTTCTATTCCCATTTCCAGGACAAGGAGCATCTGCTCCTGAGCGGCGCGGATATGCTCGGCGAGGTATTCGAGGAGTTTCGCGCGCGACCGGGGGCCGGGGAAACGAATTGGGATCTCAGCCTGGCCATTATTCCGGCATGCCGAGGAGCAAAGGCAGGCATTCAAGGCCTTGCTCGGAAAACAGGTCGGCCGCCTGGTGCTGGATCGCATCGAGGAGGCCTTGACCCTTTACCTGAAAGAGCACTTCCAAAGGCTATTCCCGGGCAAAGGACAGGATCTTCCCCTGGACCTGGTCCTGCGATTCGTCGTAAGCGGCTTCTTGGGCCTGCTGACCTGGTGGCTCGAAGAGGATCTTCCCTATCCGGCGGAGCGAATGAATGACTACTATCGGGAATTGACCGAACACGCGATTCGAAAAGCGCTCGGGGAAGCCCTGCCTCCCGGTCTGCCCGGCGCCTTCGACCCGCGCACATTCGCGCTCGAGGGGGGCTCCGACTCTTAAGCCCGAGAGTGGACGCGCACGAGGGCGAGGCTGCCGCAGACAGATCGGCTCTCGATCTCGAAGCTGCCGCCGAGCTGCTCGCAGAGGGCCCCGACGATCTTGAGGCCCAAGCCCCGCCGGGCCGATCCTATCCCGATTCCATCGTCGCTTACCGCGACCCTCAGCTCCTCGATGTCCCGCTCGACGCGAATCTCCACCTCTCCCGAAGAGCGATCCGGGAAGGCGTGATCGCAGACGTTGGCGACGAGCTCGCCGACCGCGAGGCCGAGGGGGATGGCGACGTCCGGGGAGATCGCTATCCCCTCGGCCTCGACCTTCACGGCGATCCGATGATCGATGCGCGCCTTCATGCCGACGATGCTCCTGGCGAGATCGCCGAAGTATCGAGCGACGTCGATGGTCGTCACCGTATCGGATTCGTAGAGCTGATCGTGGACGAGGGACATGCCGAGGATTCGCGTAAGTATGGTATCCAGCGCGTGCTGAACGGCCGTATCGGTTATGCCCTGCGCCTGGAGCGCGATGAGGCTCGAGAGTACCTGGAGGTTGTTGCGCACCCGATGGTGCACTTCCCTGACGAGGGTATTCTTCTCCTCCAGCACCTTGGAGAGCCGCTCCTCGCGCGAGCCTCCCTCCTGGACCTCGTCCTCGAGGCGTCGGGACAGTCCCTCGAGCTCGCGATTCTTGCCCATGAGGGTCTCGATCAGGGCATAGATCCCCTTGCTGATGGTCGAGAGCTCGTCGATGCTCGAGGGATCGAGGAAAGCGTCGGGAGAGCCGGCCTCGGTTTCCCTGAGGCCCCGCACTATATCCTCGACCCGTCCCGTCACCTGCTCCGTGAAGCTGCGGCGCGCCCGGATCCAGGAGAGCATCGAGGCCAGGGCCACGATGCCGAGCGCGGCGGCCAAGCATATGAATCTGAAGCTCCTTATAGGGGCGAGATCGATCGAAAATACCTCGAGGAAACGGGCATTGAAGAAA
>CAVZVX010000097.1:0-16247 GCA_963778775.1 uncultured Spirochaetota bacterium
CGGATATGGAAGTTCCTTTCTGAGATCATCGGCAGGCTCGGTGACAATTCGACGCTCGCCCTTCGACTCCCCCCCCACCTCCCATTATGCGAAAACCTCCCTTTCGGGAGGTTTTCCTCTTTGGAGGTGGGGGAGTCGCCCTTCAGCCTTGGACATCCTGTCCTCGGCTTCCGGGCCGGGGCGAGCGCCCTCGCCGCCATCCCTGGCGGCTCGATCCGATCTGTGTCCTCAAATGATCGGACGCAGATCGGGGCGCTCGCCCTTCGACTCCCCCCACCTCCCATTATGCGAAAACCTCCCTTTCGGGAGGTTTTCCTCTTTGGAGGTGGGGGGAGTCGCCCTTCAGCCTTGGACATCCTGTCCTCGGCTTCCGGGCCGGGGCGAGCGCCCTCGCCGCCATCCCTGGCGGCTCGATCCGATCTGTGTCCTCAAATGATCGGACGCAGATCGGGGCGCTCGCCCTTCGACTCCCCCCACCTCCCATTATGCGAAAACCTCCCTTTCGGGAGGTTTTCCTCTTTGGAGGTGGGGGGAGTCGAACCCCCGTCCCCGAGCGCGTATCGCGTGCGTCTACAGGTTTGTCCGACCTTTTAAGTTGTCGAGGAGGGCTTAGCGGATCGACGCGCCTTCCCTTCCGTATCCCGGTTAGTGTCCGCAGGCCCCTTCGGGCAAAAGCCTGCGCGAGCCTCGGTTGGTTACGAGCCCTGCGACCGCTCGAGGCGGCGCGATCACGGACCCGTCGTTATCGGCGCTTACGCGGCGAGAGCGAGATTGCCGTTGTTGTTGGCAATTAAAAGTTTGCCGAATCAGGAGATCGGCGGCTCCACCTGCAACCCGCGATCCGGACCGCACGAGTCGAGACCGGTGCACCCCCGGTATCTGAACTATATCCAGTAAACCTTGCGGGGTCAAGGAAAGAAAGCCCCGGGCGAATATCGAGATTTTCTAAAGGGCCTTTTCGATAACGCCTCCGCCCAGGACGAAGCCTTCGTCATCGTAGACGACGACCGATTGACCCGGCGCGATCGCTCGCTGGCTGTCGTCGAAGCTCAGCTTGCAACTGCCATCGGCCCCGGCCTCGATCGAGCAGGGAACGGGTCTATGGTTCTGTCGAATCTTGGCGAAGCCTCGGTATCGTGGACCGCCGTCGTCGGGTCGCGGGTATGTTATGAAATCGGAGGCAATCAGGGCGTCGGCGAAGAGGCCATGGTTGGGACCGACTACTACGCGGTTCTTCGCGGGGTCGAGGGCGATCACGTAGAGGGGCTCCGGATCGCCGCCTCCGGCGGCGATCCAGGCGCCTAGGCCTAAACCCCGTCTCTGTCCGATGGTATAATAGGGCAATCCGCGATGGCGGCCAAGTATCCTGCCGTCGGCATCGACGATATCCCCGCTCTCGGGTGCCTCCGCGGCGAATAGCGTAGAGTAGTCTCCTCCGGCGATGAAATCCTGGCTTTCGGGCTTTTCGGCGACCTCGAGGCCCAGTTTGCGGGCCTTGTCCCGTACTTGGCCTTTCGTCAACTCGCCGAGGGGGAATAGAACCCGCGACAATCTCTGGGGACCCAATCGATAGAGAAAGTAGCTTTGATCCTTGCTCTGATCGAGAGCGGCGCGTAGGCGGACCATGCCCGAAGCCGCACTGGAAATCCTTGCGTAATGTCCGGTCGCGAAATAATCGAAGTCTAGACCGAGGGCATGAGCACGCTCGATCAAGAAGCCGAATTTAATCTCGTTATTGCACCTTATGCAGGGATTCGGCGTCCTTCCTCCCAAATACTCTCTGCGAAAATAATTAAGAACTCTCTCCTCGTACTCGGCCGAAAGGTCGATGGCCCGATACTCGATTCCCAACTTCCGGCAGAGTGTCTCGCATACAGCGACCTCTTCTTCCTCGTTGGGGCCGAAACAGGCTTTCGAGGCTCCATCCGGAACCGAGAAGGTATCATTCCAGATTTTCATCGTTATCCCGATGACCGAATGGCCTTCCTGGGCCAGGAGAGATGCGGCGACGCTCGAGTCGACTCCGCCGGAAAGGCCGACGGCGATCTTCATTGAGGTACTCATTCCCTTCGAATCTAGCATGCAAGGCCGCTAGGAGTTAATAGATGGGCCTTCCATACGAAAATCTTAATAAGGAATTACGGAATATCGATAGACTGGCCAATCCGGGGAAAAGCGTGATATAATTCGATGGTGGAATGGCTTACACAGTCAGGCAAATATCCCGGGCGCAGACGCGGAGACAAAAAGTTGCGTAGACCAAACCTTTTACTCATCGCTTTAGCAATGTCGGCTTTTGGGGTCTTGACCGCCGCATCGGCTTCCGGCGATTCGGCTCCTTCCATATCCGCTTTCGCCGCGAACGGCTTCCCCGACAATGCGGACCTTCGCGGGAGGCTGTTCACCTATGTAATCGGGGCGTCCAGAGACGTGGCGCTCGCCTACGGCGAAAAGCGGCTGCAGTCCGCGGCGGGTCCCGTAACGGTACGCGTCGAGAAGCGAAGCTCCGATTTCATCGTCGAGTTCCTCGACGCCAACGCCTCCGACGCGGACGAGCCGGGGCGAGGGTCCTGCTTTATCCAGCGCAGTAACGCGAAAGGCAATTATATCCTCCAGGCGAGGATCCTCCTCGAGGACGATCCCGGCTGTTATCTCAGCCTCTATCCCTCCGGATCGGGTACCCGGGGAGATATCGTGATGTACGGCGCGATATTGAAGAAAGGCCTCTACTTCTCGGATATGCTTTACCGGATCCTGCTCCTTTCGTTTTCCGATATAGTCGATGCGACGAGCCATTCCTTCGATTGGAACACCGTCTTCAAATTCGGTTCGAAGGACCCGGGCAAGGAGAATTACGCCAGCGAGTTCCGCTCGGCTTTACCGGGCGTCGCCGCCGCCGAGCAAGCCCCCCCGGCGAGCGCCGCGCCCATCGCGCTGGGTCCCTCATCCGCCGGGAAGGTTGCGCTCGCGTCCGCGCCTGCCATGCCCTCTTCGGACGCCGAGGTCGGCATTCAGGGGTCGCGCGGGCTGAGGATCGCCTCTTCGTTCGATCGCGCCTCCTCGCCCGAGGCATTCCTTCTAGACCTGGCTGCCTACGGCGCTCGCGAGCTTGCCGTTTCGCCCGACGCCGCCCCTGCCTTCGCGAACGGCGGGGACGACCCCATGGCCAGGCCGGCCCTCGTCGATTTCCCGCGATACGATTCCAGGGGCCTGCCGCTTGCGGCTCTCCGCGCCGCCCTCTTCCTCGATCTCCAGTCCAACCCGGACTCGGTCTACGCCGTCTTCGCCGATGGCATCCGCGCTTTGATAGTCCCTTCCTACGACGAGGTCGGGCGCCTATATTTCGCGGTCTTCTCGGGGGGCAAGGAATCGAGCTGGAAGGACCTGTTCGCGACCGCCGACGATCGCCTCAAGGCACGGGTATTTCGCGTGCCCCCGGCTTCATCCTCATAGCCGCCGCAGGCTCAAGCGTACTCCTCCCAGGCCTTCACCTCCACGCCGCGCTCGCGCGCCTGGCTGAGCGCCTCGGTAAAGCGCCGGGCTACCTTTATATCCGTGATGAGGGGGAGGTCGAAGTCGATGGCCATGCGCCGGATGATATAGTCGTTGCGGAGCTCCTTCTCGCCGTTGTTCTTGGGGATGTTGATGACGAGGTCGAAGTCCCGCGCGCGGAGCATGGTGGCGATATTGGGCTCGCCCTTCTCGAGGGGCCAATGGAGGGCCGTGACGGCGACGCCGTTGTCCGCCAGGAACTTGGCCGTCCCCTTCGACGCGTAGATTTCGTAGCCCATCGCGGACAGGCTCCGAGCGCCGCCCAGGAACTCCACCTTGTCGCTCATCGGCCCCGTCGAAAGCAGTATGCGCCTCTTGGGCACCCGGTAGCCGACGGAGAGGAGGGCCTTCAGGAAGGCGTCGTTGAGGTCGCGGCCTATGCAGCCGACCTCTCCCGTCGAGGCCATCTCGACGCCGAGCACGGGGTCGGCGCCGTGGAGGCGCGCGAAGCTGAACTGCGCGGCCTTCACTCCCACCCACTCGAGGTCGAGCGGGGAAGCGGCGGGCTTGACGAGCGGAATGTCCAGTATGGCCTTGGTCGCGAGCTCGATCATGTTGACGCGGGACACCTTGGAGCAGAAGGGGAAGCTCCGGGAAGCGCGCAGGTTGCACTCTATCACGCTGACCCTGTTGTCTTTCGCGAGGAATTGGATGTTGAAGGGACCCGTTATCCTGAGCTCGCGCGCGATGTCGGCGGCCACCTTGCGGACCTTGCGCACCGTCTCTATATATAGGCGCTGCGGAGGCATCACGACGGTCGCGTCGCCGGAATGGACGCCCGCGTTCTCGACGTGCTCAGTTATCGCCTGGAAGAGGATCTCGCCTCGTCTGGCGACCGCGTCGACCTCCACTTCCTTCGCGTCCTCGATGAACTTCGTGATGACGACGGGGTAGTCGCCGCTGATGAGCGCGGCTTCCCCGAGGGCCGCGGCGAGGCTCTCGCCGTCCCATGCAACGCGCATCGCGGCGCCCGAAAGCACGTAGCTCGGCCTTACGAGGACGGGGTAGCCGGCCTCGTCGGCGAAGGCGTGGGCCCTTCCGAGGTCGGTGAGCTCCTTCCACGCGGGCTGCTCGATCCCGAGTTCCTCCAGGAGGGCCGAGAACTTGTGCCTGTCCTCGGCCTTGTCGATGTCCCGCGCGTCCGTCCCGAGAATGACGGCGCCCGCGTCGAAGAGGCTCATCGCGAGGTTGTTGGGGATTTGCCCGCCCATCGAGAGGACGACTCCGGACGGGCGCTCGAATTCGTAGATGTCGAGCACGCGCTCGAGCGACAGCTCCTCGAAGTAGAGCCGGTCGCAGACATCGTAGTCCGTGCTCACCGTCTCGGGGTTACAGTTGACCATGATGGATGTCTTGCCGGCATTGCGTACGGTCTGCACGGCGTTGACGCAGCACCAGTCGAACTCGACGCTCGAGCCGATGCGGTACGCGCCCGAGCCGATGACGATCACGCCGCCGTCGGAGGGCTCTATGTCGTTCTCGATCCCGGAATAGGTGGCGTAGAG
This sequence comes from uncultured Spirochaetota bacterium, assembly GCA_963778775.1. Classification (GTDB taxonomy): domain Bacteria; phylum Spirochaetota; class Spirochaetia; order Treponematales; family Rectinemataceae; genus UBA1306. The sequence continues at coordinate 5,058 of CAVZVX010000097.1, forward strand.
GTAGTTCGTGATGGCGGGATACTCGGCGGCCAGGGTGTCGATCCGCTTGAAGGCGGGGCGAATCCCCTCGGATTCGCGCAGGGAGCGCAGGGCCGCCTCGCTCATGCCCGAAAGCTCGCCGAGACGCTCGTCCGAAAAGCCGAGGCGCTTCGCCTCGAGGAGGAGCTCCCTGTCCGGGCGACCCGCGGCGACGATCGCCTTCTCGCAGGCGAGTATGTTGGCCATCTTGCCGAGGAACCAGCGATCGATCCTGGTGAGAGCGTATATCCTGTCGATGGACCAGCCCTCGGAAAGGGCGCGATAGACGGCGAAGAGCCTTCGGTCGGTCGGCTTCGCGAGGGCGCCTTTCAGGCCTTTGGGGCCCAGCCTGGCCAGGGCGGGGTCGGCGGACAGGCCCGGAGCGCCGATGCCCGTCATCCTGAGCGCCTTCTGCAGCGCCTCCTCGAAGCTTCGGCCTATGGACATGACCTCGCCGACCGACTTCATCTCGCTGCCGATATTGACGTCGACGTCCTTGAACTTGCCGAGGTCCCAGCGCGGAACCTTGACGACGCAATAGTCGAGGGCGGGCTCGAAGCAGCTTTTCGTGACGCGGGTTATGCGATTCTCGATCTGGGTCATGGTCTGCCCGAGGGCCAGCTTGGCCGCCACGAAAGCGAGCGGGTACCCCGTCGCCTTGGAGGCCAGGGCCGAGCTTCGGGAGAGGCGGGCGTTGACCTCGATGACCCGGTACTCCTCGGAATAGGGGTCGAGGGCGTACTGGATGTTGCACTCGCCGACGATGCCCAGGTGCCCCACGACCTCGAGGGCGATCCTCCTGAGCTTGTGGTACTCGGAGTCGTTGAGGGTCTGGGAGGGAGCCACGACGATGCTCTCGCCCGTATGGATGCCGAGGGGGTCCAGGTTCTCCATGTTGCAGACAGTTATGCAGTCGCCCGTCCGGTCGCGGACCACCTCGTACTCGATCTCCTTCCACCCGCCCAGCCATTCCTCGACGAGTACCTGCGGCGATACCGCGAGGGCCTTCTCGCAGCGGCCGCGGAGCGCCTCGGCATCCTCGCAGAGACCGGAGCCCGAGCCGCCGAGCGCGTAGGCCGCGCGCAGCATCACGGGAAAGCCGATCCTCCCGGCCGCCGCAAGGGCATCCTCGACGCTCACGGCGGCCTCGCTCTTGGGCGTGGACACTCCTATCTCGGCGAGCTTTTTCGCGAAGAGGTCGCGGTCCTCCGTCTCCTCTATCGCGCGAATGGGGCTGCCGAGGACGCGTATGCCGTGCTTCGCGAGGAGGCCGGAGCGTTCGAGCGCCACGCCGCAGTTGAGGGCGGTCTGTCCGCCGAACGACAGGAGTATCCCGTCCGGCTTTTCCTTCTCGATGACGCGCTCCACGTATTCGGGGGTGACGGGGAGGAAATAGGTCGCGTCGGCCATGCCCTCGCTCGTCTGGATGGTGGCGATATTGGGATTGATTAGGACGGTCGCCACCCCCTCCTCGCGCAGGGCCTTGAGGGCCTGGGACCCGGAATAGTCGAACTCGCCAGCCTGGCCTATCTTGAGGCCGCCCGAACCGAGGACCAGGACGCGCTTGACGTCGATCATCTGGCAAGGCCCTTCGCGAGCCGTTGCTCGCGCGCAAGCCGTTGCTCGCGCGCAGCGTTGCTGCGCGCAAGCAGCGACTCGCGATCAAGGCTGGGCCCTCGCGCGAGACTGGGCTCCCGCGCAAGGTCGCCCTCGCGCGCGAAGCTGACCTCGCGAAGCTGCGCGGGCTCGATACCGATCGGTGCCGATTTCTCCACGCGCTTTCGAACCTGCGAGAGGAATGCGTCGAACAGGAATTCCGTATCCCTCGGGCCGGGACATCCCTCGGGGTGGAACTGTACGGCCGAGAAAGGACCGCGAGTGGACCTGATGCCCTCGACGGTCCCGTCGTTGCCGTTGAGTGAACCACAGCTCCCAGCCCGAGGGAAGGCTCTCGGCCCGGACCGCATAGCCATGGTTCTGGCTCGTGATATAGCAACGTCCGGTGGAGATGTCGACGCAGGGTTGGTTCTGGCCGCGATGGCCGTAGGGCAGCTTGTAGGTGTCTGCCCCGGCGGCCAAGGCCATGATCTGAGCGCCCAGGCAGATCCCGAATACGGGCTTTTCCCCCGCGAGCGCGCGTCTGACGGTTGCGATGGTCTTCGTGCAGGCCTTGGGATCGCCTGGGCCGTTCGAGAGGAAGACTCCATCGTACTCGACGCCTTCCAGGCTCGCGTTCCAGGGCAGGGCGGAGACCTCGGCGCCCCTCGAGAGGAGGCATCGGATGATGTTGTTCTTGGCCCCGCAATCGATGAGGGCGATCCTGGGGAAGCCGCCCGCGCCGTATACGACCGCCTCGCGGCGCGATACCGCGGCTACGGCATGGGACGCCGCCGATTCGGGCTCCAAGCCGAATCCCCGAAATCCCATCTCCGGTGCTGGTCCCTCGATGCGAATGGAGCCGCGCATGACGCCCCTTTCGCGCAGACGCATCGTAAGCGCTCGCGTATCGATGCCCTCGATGCCTGGGATGCCTTGAGCTTCCATCCACGCCGGCAGGCTGCGCACCGAGGCATGGTGACTGGGAACGAAAGTGACTTCGGAAACGACGAGGCCCGCAGCCCATATCCTTCCCGATTCGAAATTGAGGGGGATACCCGCTCTGTCGAGCGCGTCGTCGGGGACGCCGTAATTTCCGACTAGGGGATAGGTATTGACGAGTATCTGGCCGAAATAGGATGGATCCGTAAGGGATTGGGGGTAGCCCGACATGCCCGTCGTGAAGACGACCTCGCCCTCGACTCCTTTGGCCGCGCCGAAGGTCCGACCTTCGAACTCGGTGCCGTCTTCGAGCACGAGGCGCGCCCGCTTTCGTCTGGACATCGAACAGCTCCTTGGCTCCGGACACTGTCTGGACGCTAAAAGCGCGCGTTTTTGGCGAAGGCCCGGGGCGCGGCCATACGCTAGCCTAATCGAGGCCAAGTTTCAAGAGGGAACTGGGAAATTATGCTTAAATATTGCATAAAAATGCATAACGCCGGCATAGCATCACGAAACCCTCCGCTTCTTCCTTTCGGCATCGATCTTCGCCAAAAAAGGGGCCTTCCTTCGTACGGCGATCATCTCGGCCGCGATGGCGACGGCGATTTCCTCGGGAGTCTCGGCGCCTATATCGAGGCCGATGGGCGTGCGCAGCGCCTCGGCTTTTTCGCAGTCGGCTCCCTCTGCGACGAGTTCTTCGATGAGCATGCGGGACTTGCGTCTCGAGCCGATAAAGCCGGCATAGCCGTATTCCTTGCCGAGCACGGCTCTCGCGCATTCGAGGTCGCCGAGATGACCGGGGCTGACGATGACGACGTAGGCCGAGGGGCCGAATCGGTAGTTCTCGATCGCTTCGGCGAAGGGCGCCCGGAGGCATTCGACCCCGAGAGGGAAGCGCGTGGGATCGGAGAACTCCGGTCTCGGGTCGGCGATCGTCGTGCGGAAGGAAAGACTCGCGGCGACTCGCGCCAGGGCGAGGCCGACGTGGCCTCCGCCCAATATGAGAAGACGATCGGGAGGCTCGATCGCCGAGTAAAGGAGACCGTCTTCGCCGATTTGAGGGAGGCAGCTTGCGATGGCGCGCGACAGAGCGTCTTTATCGATGCCTTCCATCGAGCCCGCGACGGCCTCGCCCAGGCCGCCCAGCGCCGCGACACATCCCCTTCGGACGGAGCTTGCGAGGACCACTTCTCTGCCGGAGTCGATCGCGGCCACGGCGGCCGCATAGAGCGAGCCGTCCTCGACCGTCTCGATCCACATCTCGGCGACGCCGCCGCAGATGAGGTCGGCGCCCGTCGCCTCGGCGCCCGTCATCTCGATGCTGAGCGTCGCGTTGCGGCCCCGGGCGAGGCAGGCTAGGGCTTCTTCGCGGGCTCGGGCCTCGGGTTTACCTCCGCCGACGGTTCCGACGATGCTGCCGTCGAGGCGAACGGCCATCCTCGAGCCCTCGTGTCTGGGAGCAGAGCCCGAGACTCTTGCTACCGTGACGAGGGCGATCGCTTCCGGGGCGGAGGCGACTTCTCGCAGGGCGGCGTCTATGATCACGCGCAGCTACTCCGCGGCTTTGACCTTGCGGGCCAGCTCGCCGCCTTTCGCGCGCAGGGCGGCAAGGACGGCCTCGTCCGGGACGCCGGCCCACTCGAGGCTTTCGATTGAGTTCCACTTGAGCGCGGTCAGGGCCTCGTCGTACTCCTTTTTGGCGCCGCCCACCCAGCCCCAGGATCCGATGCGCAGGGCCGAACGCCCATTGACGTGCTTGCGAGCCAGGAGGTCGAGGACATAGGCCATAGGCGGGAACATCTTGTACTCGTAGGTGGGCATGGCCACCAGGATGCCTTCGCTCTTGTAGGCATCCGAGAGGATATACGAGGCGTCCTCGTTGGGCACGCGGTGCATCGTGAAGCGCAGTCCTTCGTCCTCTATGCCGCGGATGGCCGCGGCGAGGCCCTTTTCGGTATTGCCGTACATCGAGCCCCAGATGACGCACACTTCCTTCTCGCGGCCCCCGTCGAGGTAGGACGCGTACTTCCCGTAGCGCTCGATGATCCTGCCGGGATCCTTCCTCCACACGATGCCGTGGCTGGGAGCCACGACCCGTATGTCGAAGCCGGAGAGCTTGTCGATCGCGCGCTTCACGAAGGGCCCGAAGCTCGCGATGATGTTGGAATAGTATCGGAGGGCCTCGGTCTCGAAGCGCTCGTGCTCGCGAGCGTTGAACTCGTCGTCGAACATGCGATCGCCGAGCATACCGAAGCTGCCGAAGGCGTCGCAGGAAAAAAGCGTGCCCGTCGACGGCTCGAAGGTGAGCATGGTCTCCGGCCAATGCACGTTGGGCGCCTCCACGAAGGAAAGGACCAGGCCCGCCCCGAGGTCGAGGCGATCGCCCGTCTTGACCGCCTCTACGCCCTCCTCGACCTTATAGAAGCTCTTCACGAGCTCGACGCCCTTGGCCGTCGCGAGTATCTTGACCTTGGGATTGATGCGCTTGTAGTCGGCGAGCCATCCCGTATGGTCGGGCTCGAGGTGGTTGAGCACGAGATAATCTACGTCGGCCAGCCCCAGGCCAGCCTGGGAAAGGCCGGATTCGAGGGCCGCCGGGGCTCCTCCCCAATCGCGCACGAGATCGACGAGGGCGACCTTCTCGCCCTTGATCAGGTAGGAGTTGAGGGAAACGCCGTCGGGTATGGGCCAGATCCCCTCGAAGAGGTCTTCGGTCTTCACGTCCGCGTGCAGCGCGTAGATTCTATCGCTTATCTTTTGGGCCTTCATGGCTCGACCCCCTGTCCGCTCAGATACTAGCCTAGCGGAGGCCGGCTTTCAAGCTCGACGCGAATGCCCTTTCTTCGAGGTAGGCGCTCGCCGTCCGCGCGAGGCCCTCCTCGTAGAACACCCTTGGCTCGAAGCCGAGGAGGGCGCGCGCCTTCGCGTTGGAGAAATGGTAATCCCGCGAAGCCTGCTCAACTCTGTACATCGTGAGGGGCGGGGCCTCGCGCAGGCCGAGGGCGCGGGCGCCCGCGCTCATCGCCCAGGCCGCCGCGAAGGCCAATCCCTTCGGCAGCCTCGTCGGTTTCCGCCCGGATCCGACGGCGGCGAACATCACGTGGACGTATCGCTTCCAACTGATTTTCTGGCCGTCGGTGAGGAGAATGATCTCGCCGCCCGCATCGGGGCTGCCGAGGGCGGCCAGGACCCCGTCGCAAAGGTCGTCGATGTAGATCGGGCAGGTGAGGGCCTCCCCCGAGCCTATGTAGCCGAAGACGCCATCGAGTATCGCCTCGAACATGCTGTAGGTCGATACCCTGTCGCCGGGGCCGTAGACGTTGCAGGGTCTGATGGCCGTAGTCCTGAAGCTCCCCGCGTTCTGGGCCAGGACATACTCCTCGGTCATCAGCTTGCTGATCTGGTAGGGGTATTTGAGGGGGTAGTAGGGCCCTCGCTCGGTGCTGTCGACGTGGGGCCCGAATCCGTGGACTACGGCGGAGCTGATATAGACGAAGGTGCCGCAGCCCGAATCCCGCGCGGCCTCGAGCAGCCTCGTCGTCGCGCCGTAGTTGGCCTCGATGAAGCTCTCGAGTCTCCCCCAATCCGAGGCGAGGGCCGCCGAGTGGATTACGGCGTCGACGCCGCGCACGGCTTCCCGCACTAAAGCCTCGTCGCCGAGATCGGCCCGGAACAGCTCGACCCGGCCGCGGCCTCCCGTCGCATTCGCCGCCGCGGGTTCCCGCTCGCTCAGCGCGAGGAGCTCGGGAGGCGGCTCCTCGCGGCGGTAGAGGGCGCGGACGGAGTCGCCGCGGGAGGCAAGGGCGGCGCAGAGGTGCCGCCCGATGAAGCCCGACGCGCCGGTGACGAGGATGAGACGGGGCGCGGCCGTCATAGGTAGCCCGCCCCTTTGAGGACGATGAACCCGTCAGTGCCGAGGCCGATGGCCGCGTGCAGGATGAGTCCTGGCACGATGGAACGCGTCCTCCAGGCGAGCGCTCCGAAGGCGATGCCGGCGACGACCGCGCTCGCGAGCTCGGAGAGGGGATGGCCGAAGTGCAGCAGGGTCGAGGGTATGGTCTGGAAGAGGACCAGGGTCGCGATCGCCGTCGGGCCGCTTCCTTCCCTTTCGGCAGCTCGGGCGAAGGGGAAGAGGAGGAAGCCGCGGAAGAAGAATTCCCAGGGGACGTAGTAGAGGAAGAAGTAGGCGGCGAAATGGCCGGCGAAGGGGGCGAATCCCGATTCCCGGACTTTGGCGACGAGGTCGCGCGAATAGGGATAGAAGGAACCGAGGTCGGGAGAAGTCGCGCCGAAGGCCCCGATCAGCATAGCCGCGGGCACGAGGAACCAGAAGAGAGGTTTTCGCAGCAGAGGCGTCCTCAGGACGAGGCCGAGATCGGCCGGCCTTTCCCTGAAGGCGGCCGCCAGGATTGCCGGCGCGGCGCCGAGGAGGAGGAAGGACAGCGAGAAGCGGGCCCAATAGCCGGCCAGGTCGCCGGGAAGGCCGCCGAGTATCGGCAATCGCGCTGCCATCGCCGGAGTGAGCAGCGGCGGAGTGAAGGTCGAGAAGAGCAGACAGGAGAAACCCGCCAGGGCGATGTATGATGCGCCTTTTACCCAAGGCTTGCTGATCCGTATCACGGGCCCCCCAAAGTTACCGGCACGGGAGAATCGTTGCATGGCCACAGGCTTCGATAGTATCATGCCCCGTCCGATCGAGGAAACGGAGGCGTAGTGAGGATAGCGGTTACCGGCGGGACGGGTTTCGTAGGAAGCCATGTAGTGGAGCTCCTCCTGCAGCGCGGCGATAGGGTCAACTGCCTCGTCCTTCCCCAGGAAGGGAAGCTCTGGCTCGAGGGTATACCCGCGAGCGATCGTCTTCGGTTCTTTGAGGGCAGCGTCACCGAAGGCGCGAGCCTCGGCCCCTTTCTCGCGGGCTGCGAGGCGATCGTCAACATCGCGGGCCTCACGCGGGCGAAGACGGAGGAGGGCTTCATCGCGGTCAATGCAGGCGGGGCGGTCAATCTCGTCGAGGCCGCCCTCGCCCTTCCGAACGGGCCTCGACATATAATCTCGATGAGCTCCTTGGCCGCTTCGGGGCCCTGTCCCGAGGAACGCTGCCTCGACGAGGACGACGAGCAAAGGCCGCTCACGCCCTACGGGAGGAGCAAGGCCGCGCTCGAAGCCGCCTTGCGTGGCTATGCTGGCCGCATGAATTTCAGCATCATCCGCGCGCCCGGCGTCTACGGTCCCCGCGACCGCGACTTCCTGCAGTACTTCAAGCTCGTGTCGCGAGGCCTCAGAGTCATTGTAGGGGAGCGCAACGTCATGTCGCTCGTCTACGTGAAGACCCTCGCGCGGGCCATAGTCTCCTGTATCCTGAATCCCGCCGCCTACGGCCAGGCTTTCTTCATCGCGGACGAGGGCGAGTACGATTGGGACGACTTCTCGGCCATGGTCGAGAAGTCCTTGGGTAGGAAGGCGTTGAGGATACGGGTGCCCGAATGGCTGGTCGCGGTCGTGGCCTTTTTCTCCGAGGCGATCAAGCCGTTGCTGCGGCGGCCGCCCCTGCTCGACAGGCACAAGCTCCTCGAGATGCGCCAGCGCCGCTGGGTAGTCTCCACCGCCAAGGCGGAGCGACTCCTCGGCTTCAAGCCGGCCCTGAGCACGATCGACGCGATAGCAGAGACGGGCAGGTGGTACAGCGAGCGAGGTTGGATCCCGGGGAGGGACTAGGGGCAAGGGAGAGATTCTCCGTTTTTCCCCTAATCTCCTCGCGCGCCGCGTGAAGCCTTCTCGAATCGTTCGCGCATGGCTTCCGTGCCGCCTATGGCTTATTAAGGAAGGTCCGCTCGTAATATCCGCAGCCGTCGGCTATCGTCTCCTCGAGGGGCCGGTAGGCGACGCCGAGCTCGCGGCGGCTCTTCTCGTTCGAGTAATAGGCCGTCCAGGACGAGAGTCGACCGTAGGCGACGGTTATCAGCGGGCGCTTGCGCGTCAGGCGCGAAATGGTCTCGGCCACCCAACCCGCGGCCACGAGGGCGAAGGAGGGAGCGACGAAGGGAATGAAGCGCTTGCCCGCGCTCCGGGCCATCAGCTCGAGCACGCGGGAATAAGGGACATTGGCTCCGACGGAGAGGTAGGCTTGGCCTTTGCCGCCTTTGTCCGCGGCGGCGAGAATGGTCTCCACGAGGTCGCGGACGTCGACGACGGCGAGGCCGCCGCCGAAGGTTCCGAAGAAGAAGGGCTTGGCGTACATGTCCGCGTAAAGCCGATTATGTGCGGTGCCCGGAACGGGGTCGCCGGGACCCATGACCGATGCCGGATTGACGATGACCGCGTCGAGCCCGCGCTCGCGAACGGCGGCCTGCACGATCTTTTGCCCGTCGCGCTTCGTCGTCATGTAGCCGAGGCTCTCGGGCCAGTTGAAGGGCGTGTCCTCGTCGGCGGGGCTTCCGTCGGGATGAAAGCCGACGGCGCCGACGGAGGAGACGTGGATGAGGCGCTTTACCTTGAACTCCAGGCAGGCGTCGACGATAGTCTTGACGCCGCCCACGTTTACGTCCTGCATTATTCCCGAGTCGAGTACCCAGTACGAGATGAATCCCGCCACGTGGAAGACCAGGTCCCTGCCTTCTATCGCCTTTCTCACGGCGGCCGGATCCCGCAGGTCGCCGCGGAGTATCTCCACCTTGCCCGCGAAGGGCTCGGGTACCGCCTCGCTCGGGAGGAGGAAGGCCGCAACCTTGTCCCCAGGCCTGGAGTCGATCAAGCGTTCGACGAGACGGCGGCCTACGAAGCCCGAGGACCCTGTGACAAGAATATTCACGTTATACCTCCGAGTCGTGTATAGTATGCCGTCGATGAACTCGGGTTCAACCGTCCGACGAGAGGTAAAATGAAGAGAATCGGCGTGACCGGAGCTTTCGGTTTCCTCGGAGCCAATTTCATAGCCGCTCTCCTCGAAGGTCGCGTCCGGGGCCAATACGCCGATGACGACATGGAGATCACGGCCTTCGCCTCGCGCACGAGGACCAACAGGCTCGTCGACCCCCTGAAGGTCCTGGTCAAGGACCTCGACGTCCTCGATTACGGGGACCTGGCGCGAAAGTTCTCGGGCCTGGACCTCGTGGCCCATTTCGCCGGTCGCGTCGACTATCGCTCCGCCGCCAGGCGATCGGTCTGGGATACCGACGTCCTCGGGACCAAAAAGGTCTTCGATGCAGCCATCGAGGCCGGCGTCTCGAGGCTCCTGTACGTTTCCTCGGTCTGCGCCCTCGGGGAGGGGGCGCGGGACGGGACTCCCGGGGGCACTCGGGCCGACGAGGCCTCGTCCCCCTACGGCGACGCGCGTTGGCCGATCTCCTTCGGCTCTCCGGCCGAGACCCTCGCCGCGGTGGACGCTTCCATCCGGGGAGAGTACGACTTCCTATCCAAGATGAAAGTGGCCTATATCGACGCCAAGCTCGCGGGATGGGAGCTGGCCAAGGCCTATGCTCGCGATCGGCGCCTTCCCGTCGTTACCGTATTCCCCGGTACGGCGGTAGGCGCGGGAGACCTCCATCATGCCATCTCCATGCTAATCGACAAGGTCTGGGAGGGCAGGCTCCGCTTCTCCTTCCAGGGCTCCACGTCTTTCGTGGCCGCGCGCGACCTCGCCCGGGGAGCCATACTCGCCCTGGCGAGAGGCAGGCCGGGCGAAGGCTACGTCATCGCGGGCAGGGACGAGGACGATCTCGGCTACGCCGATTTCCAGGGCCTCGTCGCGGGGATCGCCCAGGCCGAAGGATGGCCGGCGGAGCGCCGCCCGATCGTCCTTCCGCGACCCATCCTCCTCGGCATCGCCGCGGTCGCCGAGCGCATCGCGCCGAGGGGCAGTCTGACGAGGTCCTTCGTCGTTTCCGGGAGTCTCCGCAACGTGTGCAGCTCGGCCAAGGCCCGCGTCGAGCTCGGCTACGCGCCGGTCCAGAGTCTCGAGGCCGCCGTCATCGAATGTCGGCGCTTCAGCGAGCTGACCCGCGGCCGCGAATACGGCGAAAGCGTCCCAAGCAGGCTCAGTCTCGCGGGTCTTCTTCCGACGCTCGAGGTCGACGCTGGACCCTCGAATCGGTCCTTACCAGGCGACCCTGAACCGCGAGCCGCCTTTTCGGCGCAGGGGGGCGAAGCGCTCGCGGTTGTCGGAAAGATAGGCTTCGTAGCGTTCCTCCACCGACTCGGCCTTCGCGTCCAAGGCTTCGGCCACCTCGAAGTAGCCTTCGCGGCCCGGCTCGGGGGGAAGCGAGGAAAGATCCACGGGCTTGAGGAACTCGATGAAATAGAAGGTGTTCCGGAACGTCGTGTAGGGATATTCCGTGCCGTTCACCCCCCTGAAGCTGAGTCGGCGGATTCGGTCGTCTTCGACCTTGAGGAAGATCGGGTAGAGCTTGGCGCCCGCGAGGTGGGCGAGGCGGATGCCGCCCGTCCGGGGCTTTCCCCGCTCGCCGAGGGTCGAATCTCCGTCATGGAGGGAGATGAGGAGGGGTCTGCCGTCTTCGAGAGCCTTGGTGCAGGCTTCTACCGCGGGCTTCGAGTCCGACTTGTCGAGGGGTATGAAGCCCGCCCCATGGAGGACGTGGCGGATGATGGGGAAGTTGAACGCTCCCTTGTCCATCATTA
>CAVZVX010000098.1:0-4079 GCA_963778775.1 uncultured Spirochaetota bacterium
CTTGCCTCGCGTCAAGGCAGTTTTTGCCCTGGTTCGTAATTAATACGGTATACCCCCAGCTTTGCTGGGGTGACTCCTAGAGTTTGACAGTTACGGGAATAAAAGAGAATCTCCTGACGTGAACCGCCAAAGTTACACGAACAGGAGATTCTATGGATCAGTATCAGAGTCTAAATCACACAAAGTGGGATTGTAAATACCACATCGTATGGATTCCGAAATACCGGAAGAAAAAGCTTTACGCAGAATTGAGAAAGTTGTTGGGTGAAGTATTACATGAGTTGGCCAGTCACAGAGAGTCAAAAATTCTGGAAGGACATCTGATGGTTGATCATATCCATATGTTAATCGAGATACCGCCAAAGTACTCGGTAGCCCAACTGGTCGGCTATATGAAAGGAAAAAGTGCGATTCATATAGCGAGAACGTTTGAAGGAAGGCAGAAGAACTTCACCGGGCAGCATTTCTGGGCGAGGGGATATTTTGTCTCAACAGTAGGCTTGGATGAAAAAATGATACGAGACTATATCAAAAATCAGGAGAATGAAGATAAACGCCAGGATCAACTAGACCTGATGGCCGATTAGGCCGCCACCCGTAGGGTGGCTCCCAATAAAACCGCTTTGAGCGGTTCACACATCCCAAGCCTCCACCTTTGGTGGAGGTCTTTGACTCATTGAACAATAAAACAATAAATGATTCCACGGTCAAGACGAAAGCTTGTATGCATGAATAGCTGTATGATAGTATCTCAATCAGGATAAGTCTTCGTGGGCGTCATGAAGGAATGAAGCAAGGTATGCTTTTTTCACAGAATATGGGCAAGAAGGTCTATGCAGCCCACGTCAAGAAGAGCAGCATTTACTTAGGATCGGCCGACGCCGTTCTTAAGTCATTCCCGGATCAATACTTCCAAACATGTATTACAAGTCCTCCTTATTGGGGATTGCGAGACTATGGAATACAGGACCAAATAGGAGCCGAGGGAACAGTCGATGAATATATTGGAAGTCTCGTTAAGGTATTCCAGCAGGTAAAGCGAACGCTTAAGGATGACGGTACGCTTTGGCTGAATATCGGAGACGCATATACTAGCGGAAACAGGACCTGGAGGGCGACCGATAAGAAAAACCCCGCCAGGGCAATGACGTATAGGCCTTCAACGCCGGATGGCCTGAAACCGAAAGACCTTATTGGAATTCCATGGAAGCTGGCATTCGCCCTTCAAGGAGACGGGTGGTATTTAAGAAGCGATATCATCTGGAACAAACCGAATTGCCAGCCTGAAAGCGTGAAAGACCGACCGACGCGGTCGCATGAGTACATTTTCCTTTTTGCGAAGAACGAGAAATATTACTATGACTTTGAATCGATCAAGGAAGACGCAAGCAATGGTTCAAGGAAGAACAGGAGAACCGTCTGGAATATCAAGACCGAGGCTTTCGATGGGGCGCATTTCGCGACTTTTCCTGAAGCGCTTATATTGCCGTGCATTCTAGCCGGATCAAGGGAAGAGGAATTTGTCTTGGATCCTTTTTTCGGTTCCGGTACAGTCGGTTATGTTTCTGCCAAGAATTCAAGGCAATTCGTGGGCATAGAGATAAACCCGGAATATGTCGAAATAGCCAAAAACCGGATCGGCTTGGATGATTCCGTCATCAGGAAGTTCGCATGAAATCCGATGAAGCGGATCTTCAAATCGCTTTTTTTTATAGGTTGAAGGAAATACGCTCAAAATGCCTCCAGCAGGCGCTATTCGAAGCAATTGATGGTTTCGACGTTTCGAAAATCGACGGAGAACTCGGGAAGCATGCGTCAAAAGCGATCCTGAATAAGCTCGCGCGTTTCGGTATTCGCGGAGAGGTATTTCTTCCGGTACCATCGTTGCTCATTAAGAGGCCGAATTTGCTCGGGTATTACCGGCTATTATATGGCATTTCGCAAAAGGAATTTTCAAAAAAATATTCACGCTTCAAATCCTATGAAGAGAATATCCGAAAATTGGTTTACGATTATATAATTTCGAGTTCGAATAGTTCCATCACGATAAAAAACTCTCTCGGGCGTAACATCGAGATACAGTTTGCCAGTGATCCTGATATCGTGATAATCGAAAGCCTAAAAAGCGGAGAAAATAAAATCGTGTCGATCGAGATAAAGGGCGGTACCGATTACTCGAATGCGCATAATCGCTTGGGCGAAGCGGAAAAGAGCCATCAAAAAGCGAAACAGGAGGGATATAACGAATTTTGGACCATAGTCAGGGTCGATATAGACCTTAAACTCGCAAAAAAGGAATCACCGACGACGACGAAATTCTTCAACCTTGATAGTATCGAGAACGAAGAAAGCGCCGAGGCGAAGAAATTCGCGGAGATGATTTCATCCAAGCCATCCATCAAACTCTAGGATGACGAACCCGCCTCCCCCAATTGAGTTTCTCGGTGCTTGACCCTAGGTTCTGGGATTACGACAATAAGAGGATGGACCTCGACCCCGCCGATTGGCCGGCCATGCGCGCCTTGGGTCATCGCATGGTGGACGACATGATGACCTATCTTCAGACCCTGCGCGACCGCCCGGCCTGGAAGCCCGTTCCCGAGAGCACGAGGAAGCTGCTCGATCAAGCGCCTCCCATGGCCCCGACGCCGCCCGAGGCGATCTACGGCGACTTCGTCGAGCACATCCTACCCTATCCCCTGGGTAACATCCATCCTCGCTTCTGGGGCTGGGTCATCGGGACCGGCACGCCTCTGGGGGCGCTGGCGGAAATGCTCGCCGCGACCATGAACCCGAACGTCGGCGGCGGCGATCACGCCGCCAACTACGTCGAGCGGCAAGTGATCGAGTGGTTCAAGACCCTGTTCGGATTGCCGCCCGAAGCCAGCGGTCTGCTTACCAGCGGAGCTTCGATGTCCAATATCCTGGGGCTCGCGGTGGCGCGGAACGCCATGGCCGGCTTCGACCTCCGATCCCAAGGGATCGGCGCCGCGCCCAGAAAGCTGGTCTACTACGCCTCGGTCGAGGCCCACAGCTGCATCAAGAAGGCCGCCGAGCTTTTGGGCCTGGGAAGCGACAATCTGCGTTTGATTCCCGTCAACGAACGCTTCGAGATCGAGATTCCCGCGTTGCGAGACGCCGTAGCCCTCGACCGCGCGGAGGGCCTGCAACCCTTCGCCGTCGTCGGCAGCGCGGGCACGGTCAACACCGGAGCCGTCGACGACCTCGAGGGCCTGGCCGATTTTTGCGAGGCCGAGAAACTCTGGTTCCACGTCGACGGGGCCATCGGCGCCGTCGCGGTCCTCTCCCCTCGGCTGAAGCCCCTGTTCAAGGCGATGGATAGGGCGGATTCGATCGCCTTCGATTTCCACAAATGGCTCTACGTGCCCTATGACGCGGGATGTCTCCTGGTGCGTCGGGAGGCCGACCACCTGGGAGCCTTCGCCACGCGAGCCAGCTACCTGGCCTCCCACGAACGGGGCGCCGCGGGCGGAACGATCTGGTTCAGCGACTACGGAGTCGAACTGTCGCGGGGCTTTCGGGCGCTCAAGATCTGGATGTCGCTGAAGGAGCACGGACTGGAGAAGTACGGCCGACTGATGGAGCAGAACGTCGACCAATGCCGATACCTGGCGAGGCCTCGTCGACGAAGCGCCCGAGCTCGAGCGCTTGGCTCCGGTATCGCTCAACATCGTGTGCTTCCGCTATCGGGTTCCCGGCAAGGACGACGCGGCCCTGAACGCGCTCAACGAGGAGCTCCTCATGCGGCTCCACGAAAGCGGCGTCGCCGTGCCGACCTATGCGGTGCTCGGGGGCCGTTACGTCCTCCGTGTCGCGCACACGAATCACCGATCTCGGAACGAGGATTTCGATCTGCTCGTAGCCGAGGTCAAGAGGATCGGGGCGGAACTGGCTGGAGAGCCTGGCGCCCGCTGATCGTTCCCCCTCGCCCGGTTCCTCCCGTACGATCACGCTGCCCTTGTAGACCGAGCCTTCAAGTCGGAACAGAGGGCCGCCTTCGACGCCGCCCGAGCTTCGGTCGTCCCAGGTCCCTTTATAGGTCCTGCCGCGCATGTCGA
>CAVZVX010000099.1:0-9171 GCA_963778775.1 uncultured Spirochaetota bacterium
TCCGCTCGAGAGCGACGGCGAGGCAAGGCCCTTTATCGCCATACGGACGATCGGCCGGGAAGAAACCGACCGCCTGAAATCGTACTGCCGGGGAAGGGGGGCGACCCTCAACGACGCGGCCCTCGCGGCCTTCTATCGCGTCCTGGCGCGCCGACTCGGGCCCTCGGCCTTAGACGGACTCGAGATACCCATAATGATCGACATGAGGCGATATCTTCCGTCGCGGGATTTCCTCGCCTTGCGCAACCTGGCTTCCACCGCCGTCACCCGCGTGCGGCAGGACGCCGACGAGCCCTTCGATACGACAATGCGCAAGGCCAAGAGCTGCATGGATGCCCTCAAGAAGCGGAGCATCGGTCTCGGCGGCTTCGTCAAGCTCTCGTTGCTGTTCTCGCTCATGGGAGAGCGCGGAGCGTTTCGGGCGATGGGCGAGGGCCTCAGGAATCCCCTGATCTGCATGACCAATATCGGCGAGCTCGACTCGAGACGGCTCGCCTTCGGGGACGCGAGGACCGAATCGGCCTACATGTGCGGGTCGATCAAGCACAAGCCGCATTTCCAGCTGGCGCTCAGCGGCTTCGACGGGACGCTCACCCTGAGCTCGAACCTCTACGGAAGCGAAGGGGACAGGAGGTCGATCGAGGCCTTCCTGGGCGAGGTCGAGGACGAGCTAGCCGTATAGCGCCTCTCAGGGGACCCCTTCCATCAAGTCGCTGATCGATTGCCCGTTCTGCATTCGACTCACCACCTCGGCGAAGAGGGGGGCCACGGAGACTATCTTGAACCTTTCCGGATCGAGCCGAGCCTTGATCGGCGCCGAGTCGGTCGAGACGAGGAATTCGATATCGCTCTCCTCGATATGCTTGATCCCGGCCTCGCTGAGGGGAAGGTGAGACAGGCACGCGAAAACCCGATCGGCGCCCTGTCTCTTGAGCTGCCGCGACAGCGCCACAAGGGTGCCGCCCGAGAGGCTGAAATCGTCGACTATCATCGCGTTCCTGCCCCGAACCGAGCCGATGATCTCGAGGATCTCGGGCTCCCCATCGTGACAGGAACGGGACTTGTCCGCGATCGCCACGGGAAGGCAGAGACTGGAGGCGAATCTCCTGGCGTTCTTCGCGAAGCCGGCGTCGGGGGCCACGATCACGAGGTTTTCCAGGGAGAGCCCTTCGATGAACGATACCAGGAGAGGCCGCGCATAGAGATGGTCGACGGGCTTCTTGAAGAAGCCCTGGATCTGAGGGGCGTGCAGGTCCATGGTGATGATCCTGTCGGCCCCGGCGAGCTCGATGCTCTCCGCGACCACCCTCGCCCGTATGGAGACCCGGGGCTCGTCCTTCTTATCCCCCTTTGCGTAGCTGAAATAAGGTATGACGGCGGTCGCGTATTTCGCCCCGGACCGTTTGAACGCGTCCATCCAGAACAGGAGCTCGACGAAATCGTCGTTGGCCCCGGTGCCCGAGCCGGCGCCCGCGCCTATGGGCTGGACCAGGTAGACCTCCTCGTCGCGGACGTGCTCCCCTATCTTCACGTAGGTATTGCCTTCCGGGAAGAGGATGGTCTCGGTCGGCCTGAGGTCGATGCCGAGGTGGGCGCACATCCCCTCGGCGAAAGCCTTGCCGGAGCTGCCTGCGAATATCTTGGGCTCGCGCATCCGGGACCGCGGCTATTTCGCGAGCGCGGCCGCGAGGCCCACTTCGATCATGGACAGGAAGGTCCTCTCGCGCTCGGCCGAAGTCGTCTCCTCATGCGTGACGAGGTGGTCGCTCACCGTGAGGACGGCCAGGGCCTCGACGCCGTGCTTGGCCGCGAGGGTGTAGAGCTCGGCGGTCTCCATCTCCACGCCGATGACGCCGAATCGGGCCCAAAGCTTCCATTGATCGGGATCCTCGGTATAGAAGGAATCGCTCGAGATCACCTTGCCGACGTGGATGGGCATCTTCCTCTCGGCGGCCGCGCGATACGCGGCCTCGAGGAGGCGGAAGGAGGGAGCGGGAGCGTAGTCCATGCCCCGGAAGCGCACCTTGTTGATAGCCGAATCGGTGGAGGCCGAGAGGCCGAGGATCATGTCCCGCACCTTGACTTCGCCGGAAAGGCCTCCGCAGGTGCCGACGCGCACGAGCCGCTTGACCCCGTAGTCCTTGATGAGCTCGTTGACGTAGATCGAGAGGCTCGGCATGCCCATGCCCGTGCCCATCACCGACACGCGCTCGCCCTTGTAGGTCCCCGTATAGCCGAACATGTTGCGCACCTCGTTGAAGCGCTCCGGCTTCTCGAGGAAGGTCTCGGCGATGAACTTGGCCCGCAGCGGGTCCCCCGGCAAGAGGATGCCTTCGGCGATCTGCCCCTCGGCCGCGGCGATATGGATGCTCATTGGTCCTCCCTGAACGGCTGTCTCTAACTTCGAGTCAGGCTATCATATCGACAGGCTCTCGGGGAGCGGCCTGGGCATAGCCCTTCGCGAGCTCCTCGGCGCGAGCCTGGGCGATCTGGGCGAGGGCCGCCGCCTCGGTCTCGTCGGCCGCGGCCGCTACGGAGAGGTCGGCGGCCGAAGGGTCGATCGGCGCGAGGGCCGCCGCCCGGACCGTACGCATCTTCTGGGCGGTCTCCTCGGGATTGCCGGGGACCGGCGACGTGTCGATGCCCACCTCGCCGCCTACCGCGTACTCTCCGCCGTCGGGGCCGCGCTCGTAGGTATAGCTCGCGCCTCCGGTTATATAGCGGCCACCCGCCGCCATGTGGGCGGCCTCGTGCGCCCGGACCTGGGCGTCGCGGGCCTTGAGCTGGGTGAGCTCGCTGACGACCTCGGCCGAGCTCTGGTTCTTCTGCTGGGCCTGTCTGCCTTCCAGCGCCGCCTTCTCCCCCATGAGCTCGTCGAGCCGGTCGTTTATCCTTCGGCGCGCATCGGCCCCGTCGACGAGTCCGGCTCCCTTGCGCGCTCCGAGGATCGATTCCGGGCCGCGAGGATCGAGGGCCATGCGACGCGTACCTTCGCGTCGCGCAGTCTCGCGATCGATTGAAGGGATGGGCTCTACGCGAGGGACCGAGCCGCTTCTCCCGATCGAGGCGAGGCCGGAGACTCGGAAGAACTTGGCGCTTCCGCCGGCCGAAATCGACGAGATCGCCGAAATAGCCATGTTTTGATTATAAGCCCTCGGGGCCGGCCGGGCAAGTCGAAGACCGGTCGATGCATCGGCGAGACGCGATAGGCCCGGGCTCCGTCCCCGTGCTAGATTGGCTCCGTGGAACTATACTCCATCCTCTACGAAGACGCGGACATCCTCATAGCCGACAAGCTCGCGCCGATACCGGTCCAAAAGGACAAGACGGGCGACAAATCCCTTCAGGATTACATCCGCGAAGAGCTCTCGGCGCGGGAGAATCCGGCGGACAAGGCGGCCGGCGCCTTCCTCGAAGCCGCCCACCGAATAGATAGAAGGGCCACCGGGGCCGTCCTCTTCGCGAAGTCCCGCATCGCCCTCTCCACACTCGAGGCCGCGTTCAGGGACAAGCGCGTCGAGAAGGAGTACCTGGCCTGCGTCGAGCGCGAGCCCGAGCCGCCGCAAGGCAGGCTCGAGCACCGCCTCGCCTGGGACAAGAGGCGGAACATCGTGCGAAGCTACAGGCCGGATTCGGTTTCAGGGAAGCCCGCCCTCCTCGAGTATCGCGTCGCCGGCCGCTCGGACCATTACTTCCTCGTCTCGGTGGATTTGATAACAGGCAGGCATCACCAGGTGCGAGCCCAGCTTTCCGCCATCGGCTGCCCGATCCGCGGCGATCTCAAGTACGGCGCGCGCCGCAGCTCGCCTTCGGGCCTCATCATGCTGCACGCGCGGCGCATCGCCTTGAGCCATCCGAGGACCCAGGCTCGCGTCGAGGTCCTGGCGCCCTTCCCTCAGGCCGAGCCGCTGTGGGCGGCCTTTGCCGCAAGCGGCGCCGCGGACGCGGGCGTTGCCGGCTCAGGCGCGGCCGTAACGGGCGCTGAGGGAGTCGGGGAAGCCGGCGGCACCTGAAAATTGATGCGCTTCCACTGCAGATAGCTTCGACCCTCGCCCCGCGGCTCGACGAGGAGCTCGAAGACGCCGCAGTTGGCAGTCGAAAGGAGGGGCATCCAGCTTCGCCCGCCGAAGGTCGAGCGTACCAGCCATTGGATGAAGCCGCCGTGGCTGATGACGGCGATAGCCCCGTCGCAGGCCGACCCTTCGGCGGCGAGGGCTCGGGCCCGCAATACCGTCCAGGCGGTCATCGCACGGCCGTAGAGGGCCTCGGCCCGCTCGGCTTCCGGCACCGCCTCCCAGCTGCGCCCCTCGAAGTCAGAGTAGACTTCGGGATGCAGCCCCCGCGCTTGCTCGAAGCTCAGGCCGGTAAAGATCCCGGTATCTATCTCCGCGAAGGCAGCCTCGAGCAGGGGCTCGGTCCCGCAGGCCTCGGCCGCGATGCTCGCGGTCTCGGCCGCCCTCGCGAGCGGCGAGGAGAGGATCGTCCCGACGCCCTCCCTGGCCAGCCATTCGCCGAGGTCGCGGGCCTGGGACCTGCCCGCGACGTCGAGCGGCATGTCGAGCCGGCCTTGGAATATCCCCTTCGCGTTGCCTTCGCTCTGCCCGTGCCGAACGATGTAGAAGCGAGTCGCATGGGAGAGCGGAGAGAAGAAGGCCGAGTCGGCTATGGCGTCCATTGGTGGCGAGTATAGGGGAGGCGACGGGTCGGTTTCAATAATGGACGACCCGGCGGCGCGCTGCGGGGGCGAAGAAACGCGGCTAGGCCTTCCCCTCTTTCCGCTGGGTGAGCGAGAACCAATTGCCGCAGCCGTCCTGGAAGACCGCCTCGATGCCGTAGAATTCTTCCGTGGGCTCCTTGATGAAACGGATGCCCTTGGCCTTCAGATGGGCGTAGGTCGCCCGGCAGTCGTCGCATTCCCATACGCCCGCCCCGAGGGCGTTGCGCTCGAGCAGAGCGCGCACGTGCTCCGCGTCCTCCGGCTCGAACATGGGAGGCTTGGGCTCGGCGAGAAGTATCGCGAGACCGGGATCCCCGGGAGCGGTCACGGTGAGCCAGCGAAAGCCGCCCTCCATCTTCATGTCCGTGTCGACCTTGAATCCGAACGTATTGACGTAGACGTCGAAAGCCTTGTCCTGATCCAGCACCAGGATGTTCGCGTGCCCGAGGCGAGTGATCATGCGTCTCTCCTTCGAGGGCGGCGCGGCCTTCGGGATAGAGTATACGATTTCCCCGACGCGTCGGCTTCTCGAGAATTGCTGACTTTAGCCGGCGATCAATAGTCGGCGCTCTTGCCGGGTCGGTACTGCCCGTGCGCGGGGGAAGGCAGCTTCAGGTTGAATTGGTGTATGTAGCAGTGTGGGACGAAGAGCCGAGGATTCGCGCGCTGGGCGAGGGACCTGGCCCTGTAGGCCGAGGGGGATCGACCGACCATCCCCTTGAACAGGGAGCTGAAGGAGCCGAGGCTCTCGAAGCCTACCTCGAAGCAGACGTCGGTGACGCTGAGCCCTTCCCGCGCGAGCATCGATTTCGCCCTCTCGATCCTGCAGCGGACTTGATAGCGATGCGGCGTCTCGCTATAGGCCCGGCGGAAGGCGCGGACGAGGTGGAAGCGCGAGCAGTCGGCCAGGCGAGCCAGAGACTTCAAGTCCAGGCTTCGTTCGGAATGGGCTTCCAAGGTCGCCTTCACCAAGGCGAGTCCGGGGCTCGGCGACGCGCCCTTCGCCTCGGCCTTGGCCTCGGGCCGCGTCCCTGCCGCCCGCTCGAGGAGGTATGCGAGCGTCTTATGCCTCGATGCCCGAGATGGCCGAGCCGGGGAAGCTCTTTCCGTGACCCGGATAGACCCTCCGGATCGATGAGGCGATGGACTTGGCCTTGAGCAGGGACTCGCGATAGGCTTCGAAGCTTTCGACGAAGGGCGAGAGGTCGGGACGGCGGCGATTGGCGAAGACGTCGCCGGCGACGAGGTCCCCCTCCGCGGTCAAGAAGGCTATCGATCCCGGCGTATGGCCCGGCAGATGGATGACCCGCGCGTCGAGGCCCCAGGCGGCGAGGCTTTGACCGTCCTCGAGGATAAGGTCGGGCTTGAGCGGGGGCTTGCGCTCGGCGCCTTCGCCCTTCCCATGGAAGAGTCCGATGATCCCCATCATCGCCTTCGCGACGGGTCCCCTCCCCGTCCGCTTGGGCGCCTTGCCCGTCTCGAGGGCGGGGGCGTCCGCGGCATGGATCGCGATGGGGACCTTCCATTCGGACTGGAGGCGTCCCGCATTGCCCACGTGGTCCATGTCGGCATGCGTCAGCACGACGAGCTTGAGCAGACCCGGCTCGCAGCCCGCCGAGGCCAGGGCGGCCGACAGCTTGCCCCACTGCGAGGCCATGCCGGTATCCGCGAGGACGAAGCCTTGCCCGATCTTGACGAGGTAGGCGTTGACGAAACCTAGATCGACGGTAACTATGTCCTGGGCCATCGTACGCTCCTTATTTTACGGGGAACGCCGCATCGTCGCATGATCGATAACTGTAGCGGGCCGCCGGAAGCGACGCAAGGCCCGCGCCAGCCGGAAGAAGGGAATCGCATGATCCGAAAAGGGAAATCGAGCCTGGCCTTGGCAGGCTCCCTGGCCTCCTTGCTGCTTCTGGCCGGATGCGCAAGCCAGACCGCGTATATACCGACGGTGGGGGCGGACTACCGGATTCCCGCCGGTTTCAAGATCGTGGGCTATTTCCCCTCATGGTCCGGCGATCCCAAGACGATCCGGTATCGCGCGCTTACCCACGTCTGCTACGCCTTCGCCTCTCCCACGATGGAGGGAGGCTATGCCAAAATAGCGAACGAGGACAGGCTGATAGACCTGGTGACGAGGGCCCATGCGGCGAGGGTGAAGGTCCTCCTCTCGCTGGGAGGAGGGGGAGCGGTCGATCCCGATGCCTTCGATACGATAGCTGCCGACCCCGCTCTCACGGCCACTTTCGTGGACAATACCATGGACATTCTCGCCCGATACTGCCTCGACGGCATCGATATGGACTGGGAATTCCCGGGGACGGCGGACGCACAGGACTTCGCGAACCTGATACATGCCTTGTCGGAAAGGATCCACGGCGCCGGCAGGCTGCTAAGCGTCGCGGTCAGCGCCACCAATTACCATGGGAAGGACTGCCTGGACAGCGTCGTCGATGATGTCGACTTCCTCAACATCATGGCCTACGACGACGGGTACAAGGTGCCGGGAGCGCATCACTCGACCTATTGGTTCGCCAAGGCCGCAATGGATTACTGGCTCGACCTCCGCCACGTGCCCCCCGCCAAGGCGATCCTGGGGGTCCCCTTCTATGGTCGGAGCCTCAAGAATCGCCATTCGATATCTTATTCCGACGTGCTCGAGTCGGATCCCTGGGCTTCCTCGTCCGACGTCTCGGACGGGTTCGGCTATAACGGTTTCGACACCCTGCGCGCGAAGACGGTGAATCTCGCCCGCGTCCGCGGAGGCGGCATCATGATCTGGCAGCTCAATCAGGACGCCGAAGGCTCGGCGTCATTGCTGAACGCCATTTTCGACGCGATAAAGGAACCGGTGGAGCCCGCCTCGGAAGAGGAGCCCGCGCCCGTCGCTCCTGCGCCTATCGCTCCGGCTCCCGCCGCCCCCGCGGCCCCTGCCGCCTCGCCCTAGGCTTTCTCGCGTCCCGTATCTCCGTCTCTCCGTTCCTGATAGGGAGTGAGGACGGACTTCGCCTTGACCCCGCGGAATCTCCCCAGCTTTCCCGAGAGGGCTCCGAGCTCGTCGGTGTCGCCCTCGACGATGAGGGAGATGACGTTGACGCCTTTGTCGCGCAGGGGAAGGCCCTGTCGGCCGAGGATGAGATGCCCATAGGCGTGCAGGGTATCGTTGATGCTTTGCACGCTCGTCGTGTCGGTGACCAGGATGGCGATGACGCCGATTCTCTTCTCCACCGAAGCGCCTCTGGTTCGGAAAGCGGTGACGATGCCTCGAGACCCTGGGTCTCGGCGATTGGGCGAGGACACTATAGCAAGCGCCTCGTTCGACTGTCCATAGAGGGGGGAGGGGGGAAAATGCTAGGATGCGTCATGGCATCGCATGGAGCATCGATGATTCGGGGCGTCGCCCGGAGCGCCGCCCTCGCCCTCGTCCTCGGCCTGACCATCCTCCTCGCGTCGTGCTACGAGGTTTCGGAGGGCCTGCATTATCTTTCGATCATCTCGAAGGCCGAGAGCCTCGACCGCGCCCTCGCCGACCCGAAGACGAAAAGCGAGGTTCGCGACCTCATCGGGTGGGCGCGGGCCGCGCGCGCCTTCGCCCTCGAGCACTTCGGTCTCAAGGAGACGAGGGATTACACCAAGATCGTCATTCTGGACGCCGACCGCCTCGCCACCGTCGTCCAGGCCTGTGCCGAGCTCTCCTTCGAGCGCTATCTATGGAACTATCCCGTCGTCGGCAAGTTGCCCTACCGCGGCTACTTCGATCCGAAGGACGCCGAGAAGGAAGTCGCCCTGCTTCGGAAGCAAGGACTGGACGTAATCTCCCGGCCGATCGACGCCTTCTCGACGCTGGGCTGGTTCTCCGATCCCCTCTTCTCCTTCATGTCGAGCTACAGCGAGGCCGACGTCGAAGATCTCGTCATGCACGAGATGACCCACGCCACGATATTCCTGAAAGGCGACCGTCCCGGAGCGGAGCAGTTCAACGAGGAGCTGGCCACCTTCGTCGGCTCCACCGACTGGCGTCCGTAGTTGGCTAGCGGCGTAGTCGGCTCCAGCGCCAGGCAGGGAAGCCCGCAGCCCAGCAGCAATGCGGTTGCCATAAGGCCGCGGAGCGTAGCCGCGCGACAAGCTCCGCCAGAGAAGAACATGAGCCGTGCGGCCTCCTCCGCTGCATCCATCGAGTTGGCGTGATTGTGGGCCACGGGATCAGGCGTAACTCCCTCAAATAAACTTCGACCTGCGCAAAAATCGTGCATCTCTACAGTAATAGGAAAGATACGGGAATGCACAGGAACATCAGTAGCCAATCGCAAGAAAAGCCGGGTCCATCTCCACCTATTGATGGAGGCCAGGCTCACTCGTTTGGCTCAAGACAAGGCTCATAGCTGCCGGTAACCTGTGAATGTTTACAGTATCTCGCTTCCAAGTGTGACTTTCCGGTGGCTGCCTTCTCA
>CAVZVX010000100.1:0-19683 GCA_963778775.1 uncultured Spirochaetota bacterium
GATCCCGGCCTTGAGTATCCTCTTCTCGCCGAAAATGCTTTCGAGATAGTAGGAATGGGTCGCGATGCGGAGTTCCGCGCCTTTGGATCCCTTGAACGCAAGCCCCGGCCCAGTGACGCGTCCGGACATATAGGCGGGGGAGAGCCCGTCCTTGCTGCGCCTCGAGATGATCAGGAGAAGGGCGGGAACCGCTACCGTCATGCCGACCATGAGAACCGTGACGAGCATGTTGCTGCGGTCGAGCCCGAAGGTCTTGCCGAAGGTATCCAGCAGGTAAGGCTCGAAGGCGTATTTGGACACGAGAGGATAGATGACGCAGGCGGCTATGGCGAGGATGGTGAGGGAGGCCTCGGAGAAGAGCTCGTAGCGCGTTACCTTGCCCTCGAGGAGGCCGCGCGTCGCGGAGGGGTCGCGTATGCTGAGGAGGAGGCCCATCCATTTGGACCAGAACAAAACGGTGGTCGCGGAGCCGAAGGCCAGGAAGGCGATCATGAAGGGGCTCACGAGGCTGTTGAGGTTCATGAAGGCCTCCATCGCCGCCCACTTGGATACGAGCATGCCGAAGGGAGCGACGAACATGCAGGAGATGCCGACGACGAGAAAGAGCGTGATTCGCGGCATCCCGACGAAGAGGCCCCCCATGGATTCGATGTCGAGGCTCCCCGTTCCGACGCTGGCCGTTCCGACGGAGATGAAGAGGAGGGCCTTCGCGATGGCGTGGAAGAGGACGAGGAAGAGGGCTACCCATACGAGCTCGTAGGTGCCGATCCCCGCGCAGGTGGCGATGAGGCCGAGGTTGGAGACGGTCGAAAGGGCGAGCACCCGCTTGGCGTTGCGCCGCGATACGGCCGCGAAGGCTCCGGCGATGAAGGTGAGGATGCCGATAAAGGAGACGAGGTAGCCGACCGTCGTGCCCGTCATCGCGGGCGCGAGGCGGATGAGGAGGAATACGCCCGCCTTGACCATCGTACTCGAGTGGAGGAGGGCCGAGACCGGCGTGGGCGCGACCATGGCGCCGAGAAGCCAGGGCGTGAACGGCAGGAGCGCGGCCTTGACGATCCCCGCCAGCGCGAGGAGGGCCACCGGCGCGATGATGAGCGCGGCATCCGGGCCCTTGGCCATGGCGAGCAGCGCGTCGAGCTCGACCTTGCCGGTGCGCGCGGCGAACAGGATGATGCCGAGCGAGAACGCCAGCCCTCCTAGGAGGTTGAGGTTCAGGGCGAGGAAGGAGTTCTTCTCGGCCTCCGCGTCGCCTCCGTAGCCGATGAGGATGAAGGAAGCGAGCGTAGTCATTTCCCAAAAAAGGAGCATGAGCCGAAGGTCGTTCGACATCACGAGACCGTACATCGCGCCGAGGAAGGAGAGCATCGTAAAGCTGAAGAGCCTTCGTCGGTCCCGGATCGCGGGATGCTCCTCGTGGTAGGTCTTCATGTAGCCGGCCGCGTAGACCATGATCAGTCCGCCGACCACGCCGATTATGAGCACGAGGAGAAGGGATACCTGATCGACGACGAAATGCGCCTCGGCCTCGATCCCGCCGGTCCAGCGCCCTCCCGCCAGGGAAAGGGCCGCCTGCGCCGCGGCGAGCAGCAAGGGGAAGGCCCTGCGCTTCACGATCGCGAGGACGGCTATGAATGCGGCCATCGCGAGCTCCGCGCCCAGTATCCAGTAGTCGAGGTTGGGGAGGGTGGCGACGAGCCTCAAAGGGAGGGCTCGCGCCGCGGTCGCCGCCAGGACGACCGCGAGCGCGGCTTGCGTCGCGGCTCCGGCGATGACGACCAGGCGCCTCAGCCTGTCGTTCCGGATGGCGAGCGCGATCAGGCCGAAAATCGGAGGAGCGACGACGACTATAAAAGGTAGTGTCATAAGTGTTCGCCCATCTTAAGCGAGAACTCGGAAAATGACTATATCTTTCTATCTTTCCTCGAGACGAAAATAGAACTATTTCGAATGGGGCCTATTTCGAGCATTGAACGCCGAAGCGGCAATGGACGGAGGCATCCGATCGCTTTTATTGCCATTTACTTACAACGGCAAGAAATTTACGCAGGTCTCCTCCTGCGTTTCGGATGGTAGCGACGGCCCGGATCCGCGCTTTGGGCCTCAGTCGGACTGGCCGTGCATCATTTGGGAAAACTCCGCCTCGTCGAGGGTTTCCTTCTCGAGAAGCCGTTCGGCGATAGCGTCGAGGAGGCTCTTCTTGCCGCGCAGGCTCGCGAGCACGCTGTCGTAGCGCTCCGCCAGGATGCGGGCGATCTCTTCGTCGACGTAATTCTGCGTTTCCTCGCTGTACTCGCGGGCCATGAAGGGCTCGGTCGGGTTCCCGAGCATGACCGAACCTCGGCGGGTGAGGGCGACGTGGCGGAAACGCTCCGACATTCCGTAGTCGGTTATCATCCGTCGCGCGATATCGGTCGCCCTCGTCAGGTCGTTCGCGGCGCCCGTCGAAATGAGGCCGAAGGCGATCTCCTCCGCCGCGCGTCCCCCGAGAAGGACGTCTATCTGGCCGATGAGCTCGTCCTTCGTGAGGATGAAGCGGTCTTCGATGGGGAGCTGGAGCGTATATCCCAGCGCGCCCATGCCGCGAGGCACGATCGATACCTTGCGCACGGGGTCCGCGCCCTGGGTCGAGGCCGCGGTGATGGCGTGACCGGTCTCGTGGAAGGCGACGGTCCTGCGCTCCTTCGGGTTCATTACGCGGCTCTTCTTCTCGAGGCCGGCCACGATCTTTTCGATCGCCGCGTCGAAATCCGATGCCTGCACCTTCCTGCGCCCGGCCCGCACGGCGAGGAGAGCCGCCTCGTTGACGAGGTTCGCGAGATCGGCGCCGACGAAGCCGGCCGAGCCCCGCGCGACCTTCGAGAGATCCACGGAGTCGTCGAGCTTCACCGCCTTCGCGTGTATCCGCAGGATCGCCTCGCGGCCGAGGAGGTCGGGCCTGTCGACCAGGACCTGCCTATCGAAGCGGCCGGGCCGCAGCAGGGCGGGATCCAAAACGTCGGGCCTGTTCGTCGCCGCGAGGATGATGAGGCCGCTCGTCGCGTCGAAGCCGTCCATCTCGACGAGAAGCTGGTTGAGGGTCTGCTCCCGCTCGTCGTTGCCTCCCATTTGGCCTGAGACCCGGCTTTTCCCGATCGCGTCGAGCTCGTCTATGAAGACGATGCAAGGAGCCTTCTCGCGGGCCTGCTTGAAGAGGTCGCGCACGCGCGCCGCCCCGACGCCCACGAACATCTCGACGAAGTCGGCGCCGCTCATCCTGAAGAAGGGCACTTCGGCCTCTCCCGCCACCGCGCGCGCGAGGAGGGTCTTGCCCGTTCCCGGCGGGCCGACGAGGAGCACGCCCTTGGGGATCTTGCCGCCTATCTCGGTGTACTTCCGAGGGCTCTTGAGGAAGTCCACGACCTCTACGAGCTCTTCCTTGGCCTCGTCCACGCCGGCCACGTCGCCGAAGCGGGTCTTTACGTCGCCTTCGGCGACGATCATGGCCTTGTTCTGGCCGAAGGCCAGGACGTTCCCGCCCGGATTGCCGAGACGCCGAAACAGGAGCCGCCAAATGATGAACATGAACACGAGCGGCAATATCCAATTGAGGATGAAGGAGAGGACTGCGTTTCCCTCGCGCGCGACGGAGGCGTAGGTCACGCCCTTCTCGTCGAGGAGGGCTATGAAGCCCGGATCGTATACGGGAACCGCCTTGTAGGCGGCCGGGGCCCGTACCGACAATGCCTGTATGCCCGCGGCGGGTTTTTTGTCCGCCTGCAGAAAGCCGGTATAGTAGTTCTGGTCCATCTCGACGCGCTTGATCTCGCCGGAGCGAACCTTATCCTTGAACGCGCTATAGGGGATGATCGTGTCGTCGCTTTGGAAGATGAAGAAGTTGAGGAGGGCGACCGCTACCAGCATGACGACCACGTAGCCGAGGGAGAACCTGAACTGGAACCCGTTGAGGTTGGGCGGAATCACCGGGCCCTTGCCTCTCAAAGGCCCTTTAGGAGACGGTCGCTTGCGATCCCATCCCTTGCTTTTCCTTGCCATTGTCGCTCCCGTCGGACGGCTCCTGCCGTACCCATTAAATGTAACCAATTTGTGGTCATCGAGGCTACGAGGTCCGGAAGGGGACCGGATAGCCTTGACCAGGGCGGAACATTTCCGTATATTTCTTTCGACCCACAAAAGCGCTCATCTTTTTCAGGAGGAATAGGTATGAAGGTGAAACCTCTCGGCGATCGCATCCTCATCAAAATTCAGGAAAGCGAGAGCAAGACCGCCAGCGGAATCATAATTCCGCAAACGGCCCAGGAAAAGACCCAGAACGGTGTCGTTATCGCCGTCGGAACCGATAAGGACGTCATCAAGGTAAAAGAAGGGGACAAGGTGATGTACGATAAGTACGCAGGCGCCCAGATCAAAATCGACGGCGTCGATCACCTCATCGTCAAGTTTGCCGACGTCCTCGCAGTTATCGAGTAATCAGTTCGCGTAAAAGCGGTAAGGGCCGTTCACGCTCGCGTGAACGGCCCTTGTTTTATGTGCGCCCGGCATGAAAAGGGGAATTGTCCCAGTAGGTAACGGGGAACTACTCGGTGAGGACCTTGAGGACATCCTCTGGGTTCTTCGCGGCGAGGATGGCAGCGCGCTTCTCCTCGCTGCGGAAGAGAAGGCTGACCTCGGCCAGGAATTGCAAGTGCGGTCCGGTCTTGTCGGCCGGCGAGAGCGTCATGATGAAGATGCGGCAGGGCTCGCGGTCGAGCGCGTCGAAATCGACCGCCAGATCCGAGACCCCGATGCAGGCGACGAGATCCTTGACCGCGTCCGTCTTGCCGTGAGGTATCGCGATCCCATGTTTCATTCCCGTGCTCATGCGTCGCTCGCGCTCCAACACCGCCTTGCGCGCGGCGGCCATGTCGGCGATCTTTCCCGAGCGCGCCGCTACTTGGAGCAGCTCATCGATAAGCTCTTCCTTCGTACGCCCCTTGAGGCCGAGGGCGACGGTTTCGCGGCTTAATATGCTCTTGAGGTCCATGAGCACATTCTACGATTGCCCAGGGGCGACGTCAAGCATGCGCCGCACCATCGACGCGTCAGATGAAGAACCGCGATTCCTTCTCCTGAGCGAGGCCGGAGCGGCGGGCGAGGAGGATCGATACGCATCCGGCCCAAAGCGCATCGAGGAAGGATCCGATCGCGATGAGCGGCAGAGCGACCGGAACGGCGATCAGGAACCCGTTCTCGAAGCCCTTCCCGTAGAGGGCGCAGAGGGAGGTTAGGGCGGCCATCGCGCCTCTGTCGGGGGACGAGCCTACGAAGCAGGTGGCGATCGGCGCGAAGACGACGATCCACAGGAGGCTGCCCGGGGAGACGCCCAGGTTGGAATAGGACGAGAGGACGACGATGAAGGCCGTAGACGTGACCAAGGCCGTGCCCGCCCTTCCGACCATCGCCGCGAGGGGAATGTCGAGGACGTTGGCCCTCCGCCTGATGCCGAGGCTCTCCTTGGCGTGCTTCATGAGCGAGCCCAGGGGAAAATAGAGGTCGCCCGAGACCAAGGCGGCGAGCGAGGGAGCCAGGAGGGCGTAGAGGACGCGGTAGGGGTTCTTTTTCCCTCCGAAGAACCAAAGGGCTCCCGGCATGACGACGAGCGCCACGACGAGGGCCTCTATGCCGACGGTGGCGAGCAAGGGTCGGTAGACGTCCGTCCTCGGGACGGCCCTGAGTTCGAGGACGTTGTGCGCCGCTGTCGCGATGATGAGGACGCCGAGGAATTCGGCGAAGAATGAATTGATCTGATAGAAGACCCGCGACAGCGAGTCGAAAAGGAGGACGACGGGCTTGGTGGCCGATCGGTCGTGGCTGAATGCCAGGCCGAGGAGGAGGGCGAGGACATAGATCGGCAGAAGGAACCGCCCCGAGGCCAGGGCCGCGAAAGGGCTCTCGGGGAAGACCGCCATGAGGAGGTCCTTGATGCCCGCCGGCCTTCCGGATGGAGCCGCGTCCGCCACGAGGGGAATGCGCGCGGGCCTGACGGCCGCCGCGACGCCGACGCCGACCAGGCTGAGCACCGCCACCGCCGCGAGAAGGACTAATATCGTTCGCCACAGGCTTTTCCAGAACTCCTTGTCCTCGTTCTGCTCGAAGACGGCCACGGGAACGGAGAAGAGCACGAGGGGTACGAGGGCATAGCGTCCGATCCGGATGGATAGGTCGAAGAGGAAGCTCATCGCGTTTCGAAGGCTCTCGTCTTCGAGAGGTATCGCCAGAGCGAGGGCGGCTCCGAGCAAGGCCCCGATGAGGTATTTCATCCAGATCTTCATGGTGGCGAGCATAACGCCCGCCCCGGCCGATCGTCAATCGCGCCTCGGTTCCGCGATTCGCGCGGTCTTGTTGCTCTTCGCCCCGACGTGTAGACTCCAGGCATAATGCGATTCATTGCGGAAAATGGCGAAGAACTCGGATTGATGGCCGCTTCGTCTCTCGGCTATCCGCCCCTCCGAGGCGTCTTCTCGCCAAAGGGCGACGCGGATCTGCGGCCGGCGGTCTACGCGCCCGAGGCCTCCTATATTGAGGCGGCGGCCTCGTCCATAGCCGCCCTCTTTCCCGAGGAGGTCGATCCGGTCATGGCCGACCGCCTGGCGCTGCGAGCCTTCGCCGAGGCTCCGGCCCGGAGCGGTCGCGGGGAGGAAATCCTCGTAGCCGACTATGCGGGCGGGCCCTCCGGAAGCGCCGCGGACTCCGAGTCCTCATTCCTTGCCGGCATCCTCGCGACCGTCGCGCGCCATGGCGGCCCGAGGCTCCTCCTGGCCGACGGTACGGGCAGCGAAGGCGCGGCTCTCTCGGAAGCGATCGCCGGGATTCCCGACCTACGCCTGGCGCTCCTGTACCCGGAAGGATGCGCGGCCAGCGGAATTCGAAGCCAGCGCCTCGCACGGGAAGGCGGACAGGTCGAGCTTTTCGCCGTCCGAGGCGACCATGCAGT
Source organism: uncultured Spirochaetota bacterium (assembly GCA_963778775.1). GTDB lineage: Bacteria > Spirochaetota > Spirochaetia > Treponematales > Rectinemataceae > UBA1306. The sequence continues at coordinate 6,974 of CAVZVX010000100.1, forward strand.
CGTCGACGGTCTCATCCGCGAGGCCACGGGAGGGAGTCTCGCCGGCGCGCTCGTCACTGCCGCGGGTCCCGCCAACCCGGCCCGCTTCGCGGCTCGCATCGTCGCGCTCGCCTCCACCTTTTCGATTCTGCGCAAGGGCGCCGCAGGGGATTTTCTCATCGGGATCGGCGCAGGCGACGGATTGGGCCTGGCCGCCTGCCTCTGGGCCTGGAGGCTCGGGCTCCCGCTCAAGGGAATCGTCCTGTCGATCGGAGAGAAGGGGGTACTCGGGCTCGATCCCTCCGGCAGATCTCTTCATCAATCGCTTCGACGCCGAAAGGCCGGGCGTCATCCGCTCCCTCGCGCTCCTGCAGCCGGTCGACCGCGAATCGGCGCTGCGCGCGCGCGCGGACTTCGCCAAGGAGGGCGGGCCCACCCTCGATCTCGCTTCGGCGATGACCCTCGCCGCCGCCGAGCGTGCCCTCGATGCCGGTCTCCGGGGCCATGTCAGGATAGTCGTGCCTCGAGGGGCCGATCCGCGCTGGGACCTTCCCGGCGTCGACGGCGGGGTCGAGAAGCTCGGCCCCGGTCTCCGCGACGCTCGCGTCGACGCGGAGATCGAAGCCAGGCTCGCGGATTTGGAACGCGCGTTGACAGCCTAGCGCGCTTTCGATTACATTGTTAAATAGGCCGCGACGCGGTCGTGCCGCACCCCGGATTGCCGCAACAGTTTACAATGGCAGTTCGCCCGCGCGGCTTAAAATAGTAAGGCTTTTTCAAAACCCGTACGGGTTGGGTTTTGAGGGATATCAGTATATAGGAAGCATGTTTCGCGACGGCTAACCAAAAGCGTCGCGAGCCGCGAGACCCAATAGCTCAGATGGATAGAGCGGCTGCCTCCTAAGCAGCAGGTCGACGGTTCGAATCCGCCTTGGGCCATGGAGAAGTCGTTACTAGTTTACGATTTAGAGGAAGACCGGAAAACCGGATTCCGAAGCGATTCCGCCTTTGTGAGACGTTTGTAAGACGTCTTGAGGAGGGGGCATCGCTCGGAAGCCGGTTTCTGTTTTTAGGCCCCTCCGAATGAATTTCCGGCAGGGTTTACCACATGCATTGGCCTGCCGTCCACGAAGGCGATTATTCGGTCAAAAATATCGGCGAACTGGATTTCATATTCATCCCGCGTGACATCTCCGATGCGAGGCGTGCATACAGCGTTGTCCAACTGCAATAGGGGATAGTTCCCCTCCAGCGCTGGTTCCGATTCATTTCCCGTGAACGGTTACGAAGAAACGATACTCCTTGGCCTAAGTGGTTACCGAGGTGGCGACGCAGTACCCTTTGGGAGATCCAAATAACCACTGATTGTCATGATCCGGACCTTTCGATAGTCCACCAGCGAGAGGAGGTCCTCATCCCCGGTGACCACCACCTCGGCTGATGCCGCGACTGCGCATTCGACGATGGCGTTGTCGTCGACCTCACGGCACAGGGTATGGATGTGCTCTTTGATCGTCATGATTTCTGCGATATCTTCGATTTCGCGAACGAACCGTTCCACGAGTTCGCCGTCGAGTCCGAACTTCGGCCTGGTGAGGACTTCGGCAAGCTCAGCAAGGATCGGTCTCGAGACGAAAAGATTGTCCTTCCCCTCGATAGCGCGTTCGAGCACCGCCCGCGGCTTCCCGCCCCAGAGGAAGGCTGAAATGTAGCCAACCTGATCGAGTTACCGTATGGGTTTATGATTCTCCCAGGCATTACCCGGCAATCAAGACATGCCCGTCCCCTACCTTGTCTTGGAGGAAGCGTCATTTTACATTGGGGACACGTCATAGGCCGTAATTAGGAGTTTTGCATGGCAGCTACCATTCAGGGTGTTCTCCTTCCGGTGATCACGCCCTTCGTCGGCGGAGAAGTGGATGATGCGAGCTACGAGAATCTACTCCATCACTACCTTGCTAAAGGAATCACCGGTTTGCTCCCGCTTGCCACGACCGGAGAGTCTCCGACGATAAAGGAGGACGAGTGCCATCGGGTAGTGGAACTCACTCTCGAGGTGGCCAAGGGCAGGGGTCCCCGTCTTTGTCGGGATCGGCAGCAACAGTACGAGCAAAGCTATCCATCAAATAGAGAGCCCAATCCCGCGCCGATAAAATATGTCTTGGCAAAGAAGGGCCTCATCGCCAGCCCGGAGCTGAGGTTGCCGATGTCGCCTATTTCGGAGGGGCTGAGGAACGCCCTCGATACCCTCCTTGCTGACGGGAAGCTCTAGCCGCGGGCAATGGAAAGCCAGAGGCTTTACGGTGAGGCTCCCTATAGCCTCGTTCTTGTCCATGGCGGTCCGGGGGCGCGAGGCGAGCTCGCGGGCGTCGCCAGGCGGCTCGCAGGCTCCTCTCATCTCCCCGGAGTGCACAGGGGAGTCCTGGAAGCCCTCCAAGGGAGGTATACGATTGCGGAACTCATGGCCGAACTCAAGGCGACGATAGCTGCGAATTGTCCCTCGTCCGTTGCGTTGGTGGGCTATTCGTGGGGAGCCTGGCTCGCTGGACTATACGCATCGACCTACAATGAGAGAGTAAGCCGCCTGATCCTCATATCCTCGGGTCCTCTCGAATCACGATATGCCGAAGGCATAAGCGAGAACCGATTAAGCCGAATGTCCGGCGAGGAAGCCTCCACCGTTCGCGAGCTGTTGTTGCGATCGCGACTCGAGGACGAGGAATTGGCCTTCCTGGGCAGGGCTATCGAAAAAAGCGATGCATACTGCCCAATCGCGGAGCCCGAGGATAAAGGTGGAATCGAGGTGTCGGGCGGGGTCTATTCTGCGATTTGGCCCGCGGCGGAAGACCTGCGAAGGAGTGGCGACCTGCTCAAAGTATTCTCTCGCATAAACTGTCCCCTATTCATCATTCATGGCGTGGATGATCCTCACCCTTGGCGAGGTGTCGTAGAGCCCCTCGAGGCCTTGGGTAAGAATCCCGAGTTGCACCTTTTACGCCGCTGCGGACATAGGCCCTGGCGAGAGCTCTACGCGAACGGGGATTTTTTCGAGGCTCTCGAATATGCGTTAAAATAGGAGGCGCTGATGACAACCGAAGGCGAGATTCAGCAACTCGTAGACCTCGAGACTGCGGCCTGGGAACATCAGGATGCCGAGGCTCTCGTGTCCCTTTTCCATCCGGACATGGTGTGGCCCTGGCCTCTCGACGCCCATGATCACGATCCCTCACTTTGGGCCTTCCCTCTGGGACGCTTCGATCGCGAGCGCTGGAAGGCCTCATGGGCCGGGCTCTTCGCTTCACACGAGCTCGTCCACAATGTCCGAAAGACGGATCGCATCGTCATCTCCGCTGAAGGCGATGGAGCCTTCGCGGTGGTGGACGTTGATACGCTCTGGCGCAGCCGGGGCGATGAGAGCCTAATGCATTGGAAGGGACGCGCCTGCAAAGGCTATACGCAGGTCGGTGGACATTGGCTTTTAATCTTCCATACGGGATTGCTGGACTACACCTACAGAGCGAATTCCAAATAGTCAGCGTTAGCACCTTTTATCGGAAGCATAGAAGGTCAAGATCTTGAGTCTAAGGCCACAGAGAGTCGTCGTGTGGCCACTCGGAAAGAATTCACATTCCTGGGAACAGTTTCAAGAGCACATTCCCATGGAGTCCATGTACTCTGGCTGAAACCGCAGGTCTTTGATCGAGATCTCGATGCTATTCGACTGACACTGCCATTGGCTATATCATTGAGGCATGTTCATTCTATGCAGGATAGAGATCGATCACGGCCAACTCGCGCCGATCAATGGAGTGCACATACATGGATCGTCATCTCTCTGCCGGCTTGGGGCTAATTCATCCCGAACTTCGGGTTCCAATTACAAGCTCCTACTCGACGCCCAAGCGAGTGCCTTTACCGATCCTCCGGAATGTATGGTATCAATCCCCTTTGGTATGCCATCTCCTGAATATTGCGCGACATATACCGCATGTCCACTGCCAGACCATCGATATCAACAATCCACACCATCGGATTATCCGCGATCCTGCTGGGTAGGCACCACTCTGGGGATAACTGATATATTTTCATCAAGTCCCGTATCTGTTTTGCCTTGCTGGCCCCGCTGCCTTGGCTTACCCCGAAGGCGGCACAGAGTTCCTCCGCCCGCAGATGAGGCGTCTGGGTTTTGTCGAAAAGGAAATTCGCCGAACCAAGTGCATAAACGATCCCGCAAGCCCAGACTTCCGGTTTGCCATGATCTAGAGGTGAAGGGCGTTTGCGCGCAAGCGCGGCGGCCAGTTCGCGGCCGAGAACCGCATACTCATCATTCAGGTCCTTCTGACAAACCTCATCAATCAATGCCGCAATGTGCGCGTGGACCTGTCGCATGGCAGCCGGTACGGTCTCGGAACGTTTTCGTATCATGATCACCCCTTTCTAGATCACACGCTGCGAAGCGCGCACGGAAGCGCCCTCGAAACATAGACTTGGTCAGTCAAATTGCCAACTTCATTGTATTAATAGGGGGCCGTCCGCTATCCGTGGATTGGTCGCAATCCAGCATATCAGGCTCCACAACAGCGCTTGTATTTTTTGCCGCTTCCGCAAGGGCAAGGCACGTTTCGTCCGACCTTGCCGACCGGCGGCTCCGCCATTTCAACATTGCTGATTCTGGGCCCGACTGCCTTCCTCATTTCTGCACGGCAATGGGACAAACGATCGCGCAGGTCGTTTTTATCTCGGACACCCTTGATGGAGAGCCCTTCGAGAAGAATGCGCTCCGTCTCTCGAAGATCGTAAACAGGGGATCTGGCGAAGCTGTATAGATCAGAAAGGCCGATCCATCCGAAGCCCCAGCACGGATCCTGCTCAAGCCATCCGTGGTACAGGCTGATCGCGAAATCCATTCTTCCCAGATCGGCGTGGGAATCGGCGATTGCCCTCCTCATATTTTCTAGGATTGGGTCATCCGGCTCCGGGTCGAGCATCGGGGCTATTTCGGAGCAGTAGGCGATTCTGGTTTCCAGGTAAGCGGCATCGCTCTGGCCTGCGTTTCCAAGCGCAATCTCGAGATCCTGACACCAGTTGTAGAGAGGCTGATCAGAAGGAAATTGGCGATCGAATTCGGAAATGCTATGAATCTTCCTTTCTTCCATCAGGGCCTTTGCCTCATGCCAGCAGGAGAGCCATAGGCGACTTGGGGTGACTTCGTCCTGTTTTGCCCACGCAGTATAACCAGCCAATACCCTAGCCTCAAGTGCTTTGATTCTCTGGATATCATCCATGTGTTCGCGCCTATCCCAGATCCTCCCTCATGGCGGGTCAAGTATTCGAAGCTTCCAGTTTGCCCTTGGCTTCGGCCTCCGCGGCCAGGCGTCTGCTCTCCGCCTCCTCGAGCTCCGCGAAGGGGTCGGCCCCGCCGGCGGCGTAGCCCGCGCGGAGGTCCTCGAGATAGCGAGAAAGCTCGTCGGTCCGGCGCCTCAGCGCCTCGACGCCGGCACCCTCGGCTCCCGGGGATGCTTGCAAGCGCGCGATGTCGAGGCGCATCTGCTTGAGCTGGTTGACGGAAGAGCCGAGACGGAGGCGCACGACTTCGCTCTGCTCCTTGAGCTCGTCGTACGAGCTCTCCTGCTTGTCTATCTCTTCGATGGATTTCCGGTATTCCGCCTTGAGGCTCTCGCTCGCGGCGCCTGCCTTGGCGAGCAGGGCGGCCTTGTCCTTGGAGAGGTCGGCCATCGGTATGCTCTCCACCAGACGGTCGATCTCGTTGGCCGACTGCGCGAGAAGCCGCACCTGGCCGAGGTACTGGTCGAGGGCGGGCGCGAGGTCCGCATCGACGGGGCCGGCCGAGCCCGACTTGAGCTGGGTTTCGATGGCCTGCTTCGCCGCCTCGGCCTCTCGATAGAGGTCGGCGTAAGGCCCGAGCCCGGCCGCCTCCTCGCGCCGGGCCCTGCCTTGGCGGAAGATATTGTTCCATCCGCCTTTTATCCCCAGGGAATCGAGGAGCCTGCGCTGGAGGCGGGCCTTGGTGACCGAAAAGGAGGCGAGGTGGGGAAGATAGCCGACGACCATGGCGGCGGTGGGTATGAGGAACCAGAGGAAGTGGGTACCGGTGAGGAAGTTGACGACTGCGAGGAGGAGAGGCACCATGACGGTGCTCGCTCCGTGCTGGGCGATGCCGTCCTTGGCTCGATTGAGCTTCTTGTAATCGGCGAGCCGCTCGCGGTCGAGCTCGGGGATCGCGCCTATCTCGCGGAGCTTCGTGCCCGCCCGGCTCGAGGCCACCGCCGAAGATACGACGCCGATGCCCCAGGCGGCGCTCACGATGGCCGCCCAATGAAAAGAGGCGGATGTGCTCAGGTTCACGAACCAGAGAAAGCCGTTCACCGCCAAGAAACTCGTGAGGTTGGCTATGAAGCCGCCGCGCGTTTTCCGGCAGCGCGTCTCGAGCCTGCGCCGATACTCGCCGAAATCGCCGGCATAGTCCTCGGGGCTCTCGTCCTCATGGTCGCGGTGTCGTTCGACGTGGCGCTCCATGTGTTCGCGATAGCGCTCGGCGTGATCGCAGGGCATGTTCGGCGTGATGCCGGTAATGCTCGGCAACGCGCTCTCCGCCGCCGCCCGACATGTTGCGCTCGACGCTCTTCTCGATCTCGTTCACTATCCCGTGGACCGCGGCCTCGAGGTTGCTCTTGAGGGCGTTCGGGTCGAACTCTCCTTGGGCATTGCGGCCGAGGCCGGCTATAAAAGGGGGAAGATGCGAGAAACCGGCCGATCCTTGCGGCGAGGCGGTCCTTTCCCTTTTTACCAGGAGCCCCTGGTCGGCCATCGTCGCTATGACTTCCTCGGCTTCCACTCCGTAGAAACTATAGCGTTCGAGAGCCTCGTCGACGCTCATGCGCCTTCCCAAGCCCTTGGTGTCCTGCAAGATAGCCTTGCGGATCTCGGTAAGGAGGCTGCGCGAAGCCTCTTCCGTGAAGCCGCGGTCCGCCATTTGGCGGACGCGCCACTTTGGCGGACCGCGCCTCCTTGGCGGACGGCGCCTCGGCCTTGGGCGCGGCGTCCGTCTTCGCGGTCGCGTCGCCCGCGGGCTTGCCCGTCGGCTCCGAGCGTGCCGGCTCGCCTGCAGCGGCTTGGGCGGCGACGGCCCGGGACGAGAAGGGCCCCGCCGATGAACTCACCCCTCCGACGGGAATGGAGTCCTCGGACTCATCGTCGAGGTAGGACCCCGGCTTATAGCCGGGTCTCGGCTTGCCGCGCTCGGGGTCGAATTCGACGTTGGGCGTAGTTATCTCGTAGGCGTGTATTTCCTTGGTTATGTTCTTGAGCGAAACCTTGCCGAGCTTCTCGGCCCTGAACTCGATCTTGTTGAGGACGAGATTGTAGACGTCCTGAGAGAAGCAGATGCAGCCGGGACGGGCCAGGGACTGCAGGCGCGCGGCGATGTTGATGCCCTCGCCGAGGGCGTCGTTCTCGAAGAAGTAGATGTCTCCCAAGTGCACGCCGATGCGCACGAGGAGGGGCAGGCCGGGGTTTTCCTTGTTGTGCTCGTACAGCTTGTCCTGGACTTCCATCGCGCTCTGGAGCGCCTCGACGGTGTTCTTGAAATCGATGAGGAGGGCGTCGCCTATCGTCTTTATGACCGTCCCGTGATGGCGCTCGACTATGCCCGCGATGAGCTCGTTGTGGTAGGCGAGCAGCTCGAGCGTGCCGGCCTCGTCCCTTTCCATCATGCGGGAGAAACCGGCGATGTCGGTGTACATTATGGCCGCGAGCCTATAATCCTTTTGTTCCATCGTGATAACAGGATAAATGGATAGCGATCGGCGGTCAATGAGATTCCTCGAAAAGGGACTCGAGGCTCGCGATATCGGCTCGGGCGAGGCGCACGCGCAGCTTCTCGTCGAGCTTCCTGTCGGAGCCCAATCTGAGCTTCGTCTCCAGGCCGAGGGCGGGAAGGTAGGCTTGCCAGGCTCCCGGTCCCGCGTTCCCGACGATGACGGCCTCCCCGGTCCAATCCGGATGCTTCGTCAAATAGGCGATCGTCCAGTGGAGATCGCTCGCCCTCTCGGCCTGGCGCGTCGCGCCCGAGGCGGCCTGGGCCAGGGCGCAACGGCGCGAGACCTCGTCCGCGTCCAGGGCGGTCCTCTTCGCCAAAAAGGCGCGAATCTGCATGTGGCCCAGGAGATCCTGGTAACGCCTGAGCGGGCTCGTCACCTGCGCGTAGAAAGGCAATCCGAGTCCGCGATGCGCGGTGGGAGCGGGACCCCACATCCCGGTTCGCATCAATCTGCGGCGCGCGAACTGGACCGAAAGCGCCGCCTTTCCCTCGGGACTGAGCTCGCCGAGCGCGGCCGGACCCATTTCCGACGGGGCCTCCTGGCCATAGAAGGGAAAGGCGAGGCCGCGCTCGAATGCCCAACGCGCGGCAGCTTCCCCAGCGAGAAGCATCATCTCCCGCACGATGGCGCTGGAGCGGTCCCTCGGAACGGCTTCAATGCGTATCTCCCGGCCCTCGGCGACGCCGGAATCCTCGACCGCTATTCTGACCTCCGGAATGTCTATTTCGACGGCCCCGTTGTCTACCCTCCTGGTCCTGCGGCGTTCGGACAGCCGGGCGAGAGCCGCAAGCCCGGGCGCCTTCCCCTCGTCGACGAGAAGGTCCGCCTCGCCGTATGAACAACGTCTCACGCGGACCGTCGAGACCAAGGTCTCCACTTCCGAGATCGACCCGTCCTCGGCCACCTCGATGCGGAAGGAAAGAGCCGGGGACGTGGCGCCGAGGCCGAGGCCGAAGCGCTCGAGGGCCTCGCCGGGCAGCATCGGGGAGGTAAGCTCGGGAAGGTAGAGGGTGGAGCCCCTGGCTAGGGCTTCTCCGTCGACCTCGGAATCGGGAAGGATCGCCGAAGCGGGATCGGCGACGTGCACCCAGATCGAGGAGCCGTCCCAGGCGATCGCGTCGTCCGGATCCTTGGACCAGGCATTGTCGATCGCCCAGGATTCCATGGCCGTCAGGTCGATGCGCGCCCGGTCTCCGGATTCGGCCCCGATCTCGAGCCTGGGCGCGGAAAGAGGGCATCGGAAGCGGTAGGGATGGGGATTGACCATCTCGTCCCAAGCGCCCACCGCAAGGAGGAAGCTTTGGGCCGACTCGGGAGTCTCGGAGATGCCGAGATCGGCGCAAGTCCTGCTCCTTTCGCTCTTGCCGTAGGCGAGAGCCTCGATCTCGGAGAGGAATCGACCGTCGGAATCCCCGAAGGCCATCGCGGGACCGGGGCGGCTCTCCGGGCCGGGGCCCGCTTGACGCCGATCGGCCCGTATCCTCCTGGCTCGTTCGACGAAGGCCGCGCGCTCGGCTGCCTCTCCTTCCTTTCGAGCTTTTTTTTGCGCCTCCCTCGTGACCGTCTCGTCGTCCAGGGGGAGGGGCCGGCCGTCTTCTATCTTGAATAGAAGGCCCAGATTCGCCTCCTGCCAGCAAGCAAGGACCTGGGCGGGACCCGAATCCCCGAATACGAGCTCCGCCAGGTCGGACCACGGCAGGCTTGCACCCGGAGCGAGCATGCGCCTGGCCGTCTCGAAATCCCCGTTCGATACGCCCTGCGGCAGCTCCTTTACGGGACCTTCATGCAAGAGGGCGAGGTCCTTGTCCCGAACCCTGAGGGAAGAGCCGTCTTCTAGGCGGATCTCGATCCGATCCTTAGGATCGCGATCCTTGATTTCAAGGACGAGGGCGGGCCGATTCTTGTATAGCGCGAGGGATTGAGGGCGGAACATATCCTTCAGTATATCGATCGGAAAGAGAAGGGGACAAGCTTGGACTCAGGCCGTGTTGCCTTCGGCGGATCGGGATGCTATTATGCCCGGCGATGGCTCGTCGTTAGCCGTCGCCGCTCAAGGAGGAATCGAAATGGTAGCATTGATAGTCGGAGCCATCCTCATCGCCTTCGCGATCTTCGCCTGCGTTCCCGGTCCCTTAGGTTGGTGGGCCGATGTGATCAACTTCCTGAAAGGCTCGTTGCCGGTCCTCGCCGCCTTCATAGGCCTCATCGCGGTCTTTATCGGCGTCGCGGATATAAAGGATCGACTGGAGGCGAAAAGAGAGGAGGCCGAAGAAGCCAAGCAGGCCGCCGCCGAAAAGAAGGAGTAATGCGGTAGAGCGTTCGGGGCCCCTTCGATAAAGGGTCCTGCCGTCGGTATTGACACTGTCGCCCATATATGGGAAGATACCGCCCGCGCGTTTACGCCATGCAGAGGCGAAGCGCGAGGTCATGCGCATTCCAATCGAAGGTAAGGGTATAGATACATGAAGACGATCTACGTCACGCCGGAGTCCGACATCGTCAAGCGCTCCTGGTACGTGATAGACGCCGAAGGCAAAAGCCTCGGTCGAGTGGCCGCGAAGGCCGCTTACATGCTCCGCGGCAAGAACAAGCCGACTTACGAGCCTTCGCAAGAGACCGGGGATTTCATAGTCATCGTAAATGCCGAAAAAGTTAACATTACCGGACGCAAGCGGCAGAATAAGATGTACTACCATCATACCGGCTTTCCGGGCGGCCTCAAGGACTACACCTTCAGCCAACTCATCGGGCGCGATCCCATAGCGCCCCTGGAGCTCGCGATCCGCGGCATGCTTCCCAAGGGACCCCTCGGGCGCAAGCTCTACAAGAACGCCAAGATCTACGCCGGGCCGAACCATCCGCATATCGCTCAGGCGCCCGTCGCTATCGACATCGAATAAGGGGAACGAAGGGATGATCAGAAATCTCGGAATCGGAACCGGCCGCCGCAAATGCGCCGTCGCCCGCGTCTTCCTCCGCGAAGGCGAGGGAAAGGTCGTCGTCAACGGCGAGGAGCTCGATAAGTACTTCAAACTGAGCGAGCTCGTCACTATCGTCCGACAGCCCCTACTCGTCACTGCGGCCGAGAATAAGTACGATATTCTCATTACGGTATCCGGCGGCGGTCCCAATGGCCAAGCCGGAGCATGCCGTCACGGCCTCGCGCGAGCGCTCTCGCAGGTCGACCCGACCAGCCACGTAGCGCTTCGCGCCAACGGCTTTCTCACGCGCGACCCGCGAATGGTCGAGCGCAAAAAGTACGGCCAGCGCGGCGCTCGCCGGCGCTTCCAGTTCAGTAAGCGCTAGGCTCTTGCGCCAGGGTGCTTTAGCGCCGGGTTCGGCTCGATAATGGGACAGTTTCCCGGGCAGACCGATGTTGCGCGGGAAATTGCGAAGACTCGGCGAAAGGCGATCGATTCCTCGCCGAGGCTAAGGATCGAATCAATACGCCAAGGAGCCTCCGGTACCGCGGTCGTGACGGTCGGCGGCTCTTCTTATTTATTCCGCCCCGATCAAGCCGAAACCCTCGGTCTCTCCCCCGCTTTCCTCGCGGCCGGAGTCGATCTCGGTGAAACCGAAACTCTTCTCCTGGCTTTGGCCGCAGAATCCTACGAGGCGGAAAAGAGGGCCGGCGCTCTTCTCGCCAGGGCCGAACAATCGAGCCAGATGCTGGCATTGAAACTCGCGAAGAAAGGCTATTCGAAAAAGGCGATACGAATAGCCCTCGAAAGGCTGGCCCTCCAAGGCAGCCTTTCCGACTCAAGATTCGCCGAGGCCTATGTCGCCTCGCGCCTGTCGCGCCGGGCAGAGGGTCCGGCAAGTCTCGTCGCCGCCCTCCGAGGACGCGGCATCGACGGCGACACCGCCAAGACGGCCGTCTCGGTCGTCTTGGGACCCGTGGAACGCGCTTCGGCCCTTGCCAAAGCGGCCGCTAAAGAGCTGAGGCGTGCCGGCTCGGACAAAGACCAAGCCCGGCGTCGCCTCCGTGCCTTAGGTTTCAAATCGGGGGAAATTTCCGACTTTTTCGATGCGACCGATTCCGAGTCCAGTCAGTCATAATTCTATCCTTGACATTCTTTTACATTCGTTACAGAATAGTGCGGAATTTTGTGTATTGGGAGGGGTCCTTCGCATGGATGACGATATCCTTACGATTGAAGAAGTCGCACGGTACCTTCGCGTATCTGAGCGAACGGTCTACGACTGGGCCCAGAAGGGCGAAATTCCCTCGGGAAAGATAGGGACCGTCTGGCGATTCAAGAAAAGCGAGATCGAGCGCTGGGTCAACGAGAGGCTCAGCTCCAATCGTCCGTCCAGCGTGTTCAGCGTCGTCCAGATCCAAAATATCCTTTCGCCCGATAGGATACTCTTTCTCAATTACTCTAAGAAACGCGATGCCCTCATTTCCCTCGCCGAGAATCTCGCCGGCGCGCCGCAGATAAAGAGTCGCCAGGAACTCGTCGCCGAAATCCTGCGCCGCGAAGAGCTCATGAGCACGGCGATAGGGCGGGGGATCGCCATTCCCCACGTGCGCCTATCCTCGGTAACGGATCTCGTAGTGTCCGTAGGCGTCAGCCAGACCGACATCATCGACTTCCAGTCCCTCGACGACGTGCCGGTCAGGCTCCTGTTCATGATCGCCGCGGCCTACAATCAGCATGCCTACTACCTGCAGACCCTTTCGTTCTTCAGCTCCAAACTCAAGAACAACGATCTGCGCGCCTCCCTCGTCGCAGCCAAGACCCCTCAGGATATCTATGCTCTCCTCGTGAGCCAGGACGAGAAATGACGAGCCGCGCCCCGCGGTAAGCCCCTTGTCCGCGGCCCGGCTCGAGGGCGAAACCGAGGATGATGCCTGTGCTCCGCGAATAGCCGATTGCGAATTCGGGC
>CAVZVX010000101.1:0-19428 GCA_963778775.1 uncultured Spirochaetota bacterium
AGTACGCCAAGCTCTACGACAGGGCCCTGGAGCTCGCGCCCCAGCGCCGATAGCCGCCCGAGCCGGAACCGGAGGGATGATGAGCGCTACCGAGAAGAAAGTCTACGATTACGACGCGGCCAAGGTGCGCGACACTCTGGTCGACGTCTTCAGGCGGAGGAAGGGGGAGGCCACGACGGCCGACCTCGTCGCCCTCACGGGCCTGCCCAAGGCCCAGGTCGAGGCCGAGGTCAAGGCCGTCTCGGACGAGTACGGAGCGCGCCTTCGCGTCACCGAGTCGGGCGAGATCCTCTATTCCTTCCCTTCGGGGATGCGCAGCAGGTACCGGGGCTTCGGCCCCCAGGCGGGCCGCGCCTGGAAGGCCTTCCGGAAGGGACTGGCCAAGGTCGCGGCAGTGGTCTTCAAGGTCTGGATCGTCGTGATGCTCGTCGGCTATTTCGTGCTGTTCATCGCCCTCGCCGTGCTCGCGATGCTGGCCTCGGTGGCGATATCCGCCTCCGGCAACTCGAGGGACAGCCGCTCGAGCGGTCGCGGCGGCGGGCTCGGCGGGATGTTCATCACCGGGCAGCTCCTCAATACGATCTTCCGGATATGGTTCTATTCCGAGCTCTTCATGACGCCCGAGCAGCGCGCCGCCCGCGCGGGCCGCAGGCGGGAGCGCCGGCCCCTGTACAAGGCGATCTACTCCTTCGTCTTCGGCGACGGCGATCCCGACTCGGGCTGGGATACGGTCGAGAAGAAGGCCTTTGTGGCCTTCGTCCAGGCCAACAAGGGGCTCGTCACGATGCCTGAGTTCATGGCCCTCACCGGCCTGGGCCCCCTGGAGGCCGAGGCGGGGATCAACCGCTACCTCTACGAGTTCGAGGGCAGCCCCGAGGTCACCGAGGGAGGGACGATCTACTATTTCTTCCCCTCCCTCCTCCGTAGGAAGGACAAGAGCGACCGAACTTTCGGTTCCTCGGTTCCGATGCGGCGGATAGCCCCCTTCTCCTCCAACGACAGGAAGGCCAACGCGACCTTCTGCGTCTTCAACGGCGTCAACCTCCTCTTCGGCTCCTACTTCTTCTACGAGGCCGGCGCTCCCCATGCCCTGCTGCAAACCATCTATAGCGGGCAATACGCGACGAGGCTCGTGACGGTGGGCGGGCTGGACGGCTTCTACTATTTCACCCACCAGCTCCTCGGCAAGCTGGCCGGGATGGCACATCCCGCCGCCTTCCTCGGCTTCGCCCTCGGCCTGGTCCCTCTCGCCTTCTCCCTCTTCTTCTACGCGATCCCCGCGATACGGGCGAGGCGCCTCGCCGCCCGCAACGAGCGGGCCCGGGAAGAGAACATGCGAAGGGTGGCCTATCGCACGGTCCTCGACTCGCCGATACCGGTCAGGCCCGAGTCCCTTCCCCTGCGCGAGGACGCGGCGCAGGCCCAGGAAGGGCCGCGCTGCCGCGAAGGCCCTCTCCGAGCTGGCCGCCTGGTCGGGCGCCGAGCCCGCGGCCGACGGCTCCTATTCCTTCGCCGAGATCGCGCGCGGCAAGGCCGAGGCGGCCAAGGCCCGGGCGGCCGTCGATGAGAAGGCCTACGAGCTGGGCGGCGTGGCCTTCGATTCGGATGCGCACGCGGAATGAGCCGGGGCGGCGCAATGAAGCGCCCTTCGCGGGTATTCCTATTTCGCGATCGCGGAAGCGATTGTCGCAAGCGGAAGGAAAAGCCTCAGCGGGTGCTCGATGAATGGGATAAAGCCGAATCTTAAATGGAAGTAATCGTTTAAAATCGGATAGCCGCAATCGAAGGGGAGTTTTTGGATCGATTTTGAGATGGGGACGAGCGATAAGGTCATTCCCTCGGTCTTTCGGTGAAAAGTTTGCGGAGAGCGTCGTTCGGAGCCGTAGGCGAAGAAAGAGCCGCAAAAAAGATATCCCGGTCGGTGTCATCAAGGATGAAGGTTTCCGTATCGCGGAGATCCTCTTTGGCCTTTTGGAGCGCAGAGTCCATGAGGTATGCGGATATAGAGACATGACGAAGTTGCGCGGCCCGTTCGATGATCGATTTAGCCTCGCGATTGGTCCTAATATCAATCCTTTCCGAGCGAGTGGCTGCGGCCTTATGCATAAATACCTCCGCTACCAAGTATACCGTTCCGTACGGCGTTTGTACACACAATTAGAGGAGTGTTCGGCTTTCATCCGTCAGAGCTTGATCTTGGCGATGGCAGTCGCCAGTCGCGCGAGCTCGCCGTCGTCGAAGTCGCCGGGTATGATCGAGGGCCTCTCGGGGGCGGGGGACAAAAGGACTCCCGCTCCCAGCGCCGCGTCGAAGAGCCGGTCGTAGTCCGCGGGAAGGGATCGCGGGAAGAGATAGGGTCCCCGACGCTCGAAATAGGGGCCGAGGCGGCGGTCGACCTTCTTCCACAGGGCTTCGGAATAATCGGCGAGGAAGCGATCGAACTCGGCCAGCGCTCTGTGCGCGCAGGCCAGGACGAAGGGCGACACGATGTCGCCCTCCACCCTGTCGGCGCTCTCGGGTTCTTTGAATAAAAGTACGGCCGGGGCCAGGGCCGCTGGGCAGGGCAGTCGTGGCATGGCCACGCGTGGCATGGCCACGTGTGGCGAGGCCTTGCCAAGGAACTCGACTCCGGCGAGTTCCTTGGCGAAGGGTCTGAGTATCGGCAAGCTTTCGTCCGCCGCCAGAAGCGGGGCGGCGGCGGCGGTCGCGCGAGCCTCGTCGCGGAAAAGGCGGATCGCCGGGTAATCGGGGTAGCGCTCGTGAATGTCCTTTTCCAGGCGGGATTCGCGAATCGAGGGGAAGGGCCGCGTGAGGCCCGTATCCAGGGCGGCCTTCGCCGTCGTGCCGATGCCTGTGCCCTTGGCGCCGAGGATGGAGCGCCCGTCGTCCATCCAAAAGTCCAGGAAGCGTCGACCGTCCTCGGCGTAGAGCCGCCACAGCCTCGCGCGCCGGATCGGCGGGAGGCGACGGAGTCGATCGCGAACGCGGCCTTCATCGGTCATGGGCGGGCTCGAGCTTGGTCGTGAATTTAGGGAAGAATTGGGCTTGCCTGCCCGTCTCGAAGCGTACTACGACGAGGGGCCCCGAGCTCGGCGTCGGGCTGACTTTGAGCACCACGCCCGAGCCGTAGTCGTCGTGATAGACGGCGAGGCCGGCGCGCCAGGGGCCCGCCTCGCCGGGGCGCGGCGCCGATCCCGGCACGGCTCCGGATCGAGGGGCGTACCCGCGCGGCCCGGCGGCGGGGGCATATTCGCCCGAGGCTTCGCGGCGAGCGCCGGAGACTTCGCGGCGAGCGCCCGAGCGGCGGAGGAGGGTGGCGTCCAGCTCCGAGAGGAAGCGGGAGGGATATGTCTCGTAGAGCCTGCCGTGGAGCCTCCGCCAATGGCAGGAGCTCAGGTAGAGCTCGTCCTTGGCCCGCGTGATCGCGACGTAGAAGAGCCGTCTCTGCTCCTCGAGCTCCTCTCCCTCCTCGTCGTCGCGGGGGAAAAGGCCCTGTTCGAGGCCCGTGGCTATGACGACGGGGAACTCGAGGCCCTTGGTGTTGTGCATCGTGATGAGGGTGACGGCGTCGGCGGCGACCGCCTCTTCCGAAGAGAGGCTGCGGTCGAGCTCGATGGTCTCCAGGAAGTCGGAGAGGCCCTCGGCCGAGGACGGGTAGAGGGAGGCGGCGTTGACGAGCTCCTCGAGGTTGGCCGCCTTCTGCGTGCCCGCGATCTCATCCTGGCTCCGATGGTATTCCGCCAGGCCCGAGTCCCTGACCAGGCGATCGACGAGGCCGGCGAGGGTCTCGCCCTCGCCGGCCGTCCCGCCTTCCGCAGGAGCCGCGAGGGAGGCCGCGAGGGTCGACGCGAGACGGAGGAATTCCCCGAGGCCGGCGCGGGCCTTGGGCCGCAGGTCGGCGCCGGCCTCGGCCGCGGCCGAGAGGAGGTCGGCGCCCGAGGCTTCCGCCGCCTCGAGGAGGACGTCGACGCTCGTCTCGCCGATCCCTCGCGAGGGCTTGTTGACCACGCGCTTGAAGGCGACCTCGTCGCGGGGATTGGATATGAGGGCCAGGTAGGCGAGGGCGTCCTTGACCTCCTCGCGGTCGTAGAAGCGCGAGGCGCCTACGATCCGGTAGGGTATCCCGAGGCGGGGGAACTCCTTCTCGAAGCCGAGGGACTGGGCGTTCGTGCGGTAGAGGATGGCCACGTCGCTCCATCTGCCCCCGGACTTTACCCGCTCCTTGCAGATCCCGACGCAGAAGGCGACTTCCGCGTCCTGGTCGTCGAGGAGGCGGAGCTCGGGCTTCGAGCCGCCAGTACGCTCGGCTACGAGGGTCTTCCCGAGCCTGCCCGCGTTGTGTGACACCACGTCGCCCGCCACGTCGAGTATGCTCTGGAAGGATCGGTAATTCCTCTCGAGCTTGATGATCTCGGTGCCGGGGAAGATCTCGGGGAAACGGAGGATGTTGCGCACCTCGGCGCCGCGGAAGCGGTAGATGGATTGGTCGTCGTCGCCTACGACGCAGAGATAGGCGCCCGCGCGCGTTTCGGGGCCGGCCGGGGCCGCGGGCAGAGCCGTGGCCCCGGCCATTTCCGCGCGCCCGGCGAGGAGGCGCAGGAGCTCGAACTGGGCGACGTTGGAGTCCTGGTACTCGTCGACGAGGATGACGCGGAAGCGCTGGCGCGTGCGCCTCCTCACGGCCTCGTCGTCGTGCAGGAGCCGGGAGGGGAGCCTGATGAGGTCGCCGAAGTCGACGTTGCCCGTTTTGCGGAGCCTGTCCTCGTAGAGGGCGTAGACCCTGCGCAGGCCCGGGTCGGAGAAGGCCGCGGAGAGGTCCGGGGAGTCGGGCTCGAGGCCGAGGTCCTTCGCGCGCGAGATGGCCTTGACCATGCGCGAGCACTCGCTGCGCGAGTTCTGCGGCATCGAGCCGTGAAGGAGGGTCGTCTGGTCGTCGTCGTCGTAGATGGTGAAGTTGGGGTCGAGCCCGGCCGCGGCCGAGTTGCGCCGCAGGAACCAGGCCCCGAAGGAATGGAAGGTCCGCATGACGGCGCGGGAACAGGAGGCCTCGATGGAGGTCGCGCGGTCGCGCATCTCACGGGCGGCCTTGTTCGTGAAGGTCACGGCGAGGATGGACTCGGGCTCGAAGCCGCGCTCGCGGACGAGATAGGCGATCTTGGTCGTGATCACCCGCGTCTTGCCCGAGCCGGCGCCCGCGAGGATGAGGAGGCTGCCTCCCTCGTGGCGGACGGCGGCGAGCTGCTCGGGGTTGAGCATCGACAGATAGGGGGGCAGAGCTTCGCTCATCGGCGCTCGCCTCGGACGGCGAGTCCTTCCCCAAGGGGAAGTCCTTCCCCAAGGGGAAGGGCGTCGAAGTCGACGCCCTTCACGGCGAGGACGCGGGCACGCAGCACCGAGCCCGGCCGGTGCTCGCCGCGGATGACGGTGAGCCCGTCGACGTCGGGAGCCTGGTTCCACGCCCGCCCCAGCGAGAGCTCTTCGTCGCCGTCGGAGGCGCGGGCGACCTGCTCCTCGACGAGGATGTCGATCTCGCGCCCGACGAAGCGCCCCAGGCGCTCGCGCGTGATGGGTCCTTGAGCCTCCTCGAGGGCCCGGCGGCGGGCGGCGACGGTCTTCTTGGGCACGCGGGCGGGCATGCGGTAGGCCGCGGTCCCTTCCTCGCGCGAATAGGCGAAGCTGCCGACCCAGTCCAGGGCGGCCTTGGCCTGGAAATCGAGCAGCTCGGCGAAGTCCTCCTCGCTTTCGCCGGGAAAGCCGACGAGGAAGGTGGAGCGTATGGCAGCGTCGGGCAAGGCTTCCCGTATCCGCCCGAGGAGCTCGAGGTAGCGCGCCGAGTCGCCCCGGCGGTTCATGGACTTGAGGATGCGCGCGGAGGCGTGTTGGAAGGGCAGGTCGAAATAGGGCACGAGGCGGGGATCGGCGGCCATGACGCTCAGCATGGCCTCGGGGAAGTTGTCCGGGTGGATGTAGAGGGTGCGGATCCGGAAGTCGCCATCGACCGCCGAGAGCGCGGCCAGGAGCTCGGGCAGGCGGGAAGCCTCAGGGGAGCCTGGCGCGGCCGGGAGACCGCTCGAGGATCGGAAGTCGCGCCCGTAGGAACCCAGGTCCTGGCCGATGAGGACGAGCTCCTTGACACCCTGCGCGAGGAGGTCGAGGCATTCGGCGAGGACCTCGCCCTGGGGGCGGGAGCGCAGGGCGCCGCGAATCAGGGGGATGGCGCAGAAGGAGCAGAAGTTGGAGCAGCCCTCGGTGGCCTTGACGTGGGCCGATCCGGGAAAGCCGAAGCGCCGGAGCCGCCTGACCCTGCCGAAGGAGGGTGCGGCCTCGGGTACCAGCACCGGGCGCTCGCCCGCGAGCGTCGCCTCGGCGGCCGCGAGCACGGCGCCGAGGTCGGCGTTCCCGACGATGCCGTCGGCCTCCGGAAGATCGGCGGCGAGGTCGGCGGCGTAGCGCTGGGACAGGCAGCCAGCCACGAGGACGCGCTTGCCGGGATAGGCGGCCTTGAGCGCCGCGACGGCCTCGATGGACTCTCTTTTCGCGTCCTCGACGAAGCCGCAGGTATTGACGATGATGAGGTCGGCCCCTCCGGGGCCCTCGACGAACTCGTGGCCCGCGGCATCGAGGCGCGCGGCGATCTCTTCGCCGTCGACGTCGTTCTTCGCGCAGCCGTGGCGATCGATCCAGAAGCGCATGGCTCCCGTCAGTCCACGTCTGAGGCGCCGAGGATCCAGCCGCCGGTGTCTCCCTGGGCCCATGCGATGCGCTTGACGGCCACCTCGCCCGCGCCGCCTATATCGAGGTCGGCGCTCTTGCCGCCGGAGGCCTGGACGGTGAGCTTGACAGCCTGGGCGTTCGAGGCCCAGATCCGCAGGCTGTTCTGGGCGTTGACCGTGACCGTCTCGCCCTTGCGGTAATAGCGCTCGTCGCGGTCCTTCTTGTCGGCCTCGTAGCGGAACATGCAGGAGCTCCGAAAGCTGACGGAGACGACGAAGGGGTAGGGCGTCCTGTTGGATTCGAAGAGGACCACCGGCTTGCCGGAGGGGGCCGACAAGGCGGCCGCTCCCTGCGCCGCGCCCGAGGTCGCCGCGCCCGCCGGCTGCGCGCCGGCGGCGGCGCCTTGTGCTCCGCTCGCCGCGCCCGGGCTCCCCGTCGCGGCCGGCGATCCCGCGCCCTGGTCGTTCGTGACGTCGGAGATCGGAGCCTGGGTCGCGGCCATGAGGGCGGCGTCGGGAGAGCTGTACTCGATCCTCAGGACGGCTCCCTTGGACGGATCCTTCTTGGACAGGTCGCTTACGAGAAGCTTGATCTCGGGTTGGTTGTTGCGGTCGAGATCCAGAGTCCCTTCCTCGCCGAGCATGAGGCGGGACGCGCCCACGGGCGTCTCCAGCGTGAGGGCGTCGTCGATGCGCGACACGAGGAGCTTGTAGCTGTTGCCGCCGTAGGCCACGAGGATGGAGTCGCCGACGTAGAGTCGCTTCTCGAAGGCGTTGCCCTCCACGCGGTATTCCACCGGAGCGTGGCGCGAGGCGGAGGCCTCCATCCCGGCCTTCCTATGCCCGCCGAGGACCGCCGCGAGGACTATCGCCGCGACGACGACCGCCCCGAAGATCGAGGCCGCCACCGCGAGGGCCGAGGGCCCTCGCCTCGGGATGAGTTCCTCGATGGGCATCGGCTGTTCCTGGATCTTGATGTTTTTGTAGGTATTCACGAATTCGTCCGAGGGCAGGCCGAGGTAGTCGGCGTAGTTGCGGAGGAAACCGATGACGTAGGGGTCGCCGGGAAAGACCGAGAAATCCTCGGCCTCGAGGCCCGCGATGTAGCGCTTGGCTATGTTGGTTTCGTCGGCGACGCGATCGAGCGTCAGGCCTTTGCGCTCGCGCGCGGCGCGGAGCTGTTCGCCGATAGGGGTCATGTCGTCGCGTTCCTTCCCGTCAGTTGTCGGAATTGAAGAGGAAATTATTGTAGACGTTGGCCGACGCGGGCGAATCGTAGACGAAGCGCGCCTCCGGGATCCCCACGTTGGTCTTGATAGCGGTGAAATCGAAGCTGAGCTTGTCGCCGCCGATCGTCCAGCCCTCGATCCTGCGGATGAGCTTGGTATCCGGATTGACGTAGAGCTTGATCCGGGTGAAGCCTTCGGCGGCGGAGGTCCGATCGAGGACCAGCCTGACCGCCTGCTCGCCCGGGGCTCCGCCTTCCAGGGGAAGCGGGGCGGGGCTGGATTCGAAGGCTACGGAATAATTGCGCTTGAGCATCTTGAGACCCTCGCGCGTCGCGAGGGAGGTCGACCCGGCGCCGGGCTTGTCGGCGGTCGATTGGGAGAGTATGGAATTATAGCCGGGGATGTACACGGTGAGGGTCTGGCCGTCGAAGGCGATGACCTGGTCCGGGGGGCTCGTAAAATCGATGCGGAGGAGAGAGGGCGACTTGAAGATGATGTCGCCCTTCATGACGTCCTTGGCGGTCGAGATGGCGATCTTGCCCTCGTAGTCGTCGATCTGGGCATAGCGGTCTGCGACGAGGCCGAAATACTGCCCCGCCGTTACGATATCCTGAGCCGATGCCCGCGACGACGCGAGGGACGCGATCGCGAGGAGGGCGAAGATGGGAAGGTGTTTCACGAAGCTCTTCCTAATAAGGGGCGATGGGAATTCCGAAAAACAATATCGCTTCCGGGATAAAAATACAATCCCGGCCGTCGATGCGGACGCGAGCGGGAAGGGGATTCCCTCCCGCGGCGACGCCCCTCGGCTCAGGACTCCTTGACGAGCCGATTCCTGTGAAGGGCCGCTTCGCGGCGGATGCTCTCCCGGACCAGATAGCGCAGCCGATCGTCGGTAAGCTTGAGGACCTCCCCGCAGTCGATGCAGGTGAAGCGGCTGTCCGAGAGCTCGGCCTTGCGGCAGGCGATGCAGAAGATCCTGCCGCAGCGCGGGCAGGCGCCCGCGGGCGAGTCGTCCGGCGGCATCGCGCGCACGCTCGCGGCGCTTTGAGCGGGGAGCTCGCGCGGCACTCTCCAGGCTTTCCCGCAGATCGAGCAGGAAAGGCCCTCGGTCGTCGCCTCCTCGATCTCCGAGCGGAGTCGCCGGGCGCCATCCGGGGCGATCTTGGCGAGGCGATCCCCCAAGGCGGAGGCCTTGCCGTAATTCCGCAGCGAGATATAACAGCGTCCCAGGGCCGCGAGGAGGGCGGGGTCCTCGGGGAGGGCCTCGAGGCCGAGCCGGTAGGCCGCCTCGGCTCGCGGAAGGTCGCCGTAGACCTGCGCGAGGTTGCCGGCGAGGAGGAGTCCCCGGGGGCCCGCGCCCAGGTCGAGGGCCTTCCTGATCCGCTCTTCGGCCTCGGAATAGCGCTCCAGCTCCATATAGGCCGCAGCGAGATTGGCCTGGTACTCCGCCGAGCCCGGCTCGAGGGCGACGGCGCGGAAATACTCGCGCGCGGCCGCTTCGAGCTTTTCCGCCGCCGCCTCGCGCGAGGCGGCGGACCCGGCGGCGCGCGCGAGGGCGTTTCCCGCCTGATTGCGGCAGGCGGCATCCTCCTCGAAGCCGGCCAGCGCGGCGAGGGCGGCGTCCGTCCTGCCCTCCCGCGCCTCGAGGTCGGAGAGGTTGATGGCCGGCTCCTTGGCCGAGGGGAGGGCCCTCGCGGCCGCCTCGAGGCAGAGCCGCGCGTAGTCGAGGTCGTCGCGCGACAAGGCCGCCTGGCCGGCGAGGTTGAGGGACCATCCGTCGGCGGGGGCCAGGCCCAAGGCGCGCTCTATCGCCGCGCGGGTCTCATTTTCGGGGCGTCCGAGGAGGAAGAGCCTTTCGGCGTAGCGAAAGGCGTACAGGGGAAAGTCGGGCTCGAGGGCGAGGGCGGCCTCGAAGCGCTCGAGCGCTTCCTCGCCCTTGCCCCTCTCGGCGAGGATGAGGCCGAGCGTGTAGTGGCTGCCAGAATCCCGGCTTCCCTTGGCGACGAGATCGGAGAGGAGCCTGGCCGCCTCTTCCTTCTTGCCCGCCCGATAGAGGGCTTTCGCCCGTATTTCCTCGACCTCGGCACGCTTGGCCTTGAGGGCGCCGAGGCGGGCGAGGGCGAGGGCGAGGTCGTCGTCGGCCTCCTGGGAGGAGAAGAGCCTGGCGGCCGCGAGGTAGGCCTCGGCGGCTTCGCCCTTCCTGCCGGCCTGGTCCCAGGCGCGGGCCTCGTTCATCCGGTAGAGAGGCTGCTCGGGCTCGATCCCGGCCGCGGCGCCGTAGTCGGCCGCCGCTCCCGCATAGTCCCCGAGCGCGAAGCGGGCGTGGCCCGAGAGGCAGAGCAGGCGCGCGTTGTCCGGCATCGTCGGCAGGAGATTCCGAAGCCGGTCCCGCAGCTCGAGGTAGCGGCCGCGCAGGTACAGGAGGTTGGCCTTCTCCTCGTTGGCGTCCGCCCGATCAGGCGCGAGGGCGAGGCAGGCGTCGAGGGCGCCTTCGGCCTCGTCCTGGAGCCCGAGGCGAAGCGCGGTCTCCGCCTTCAGGAAGAGCTCGTCGGCGTCGAGGGGCCTGCGCCTCTCGATCTTCCGCAGCTGGACGGCGGCGGCCAGGCTCTCTCCCATGGCGAAGAGGGTCTCGGCGAGTCTCCGGCGGGCGTCGGCGCCGGGCACGATGTAATAGTTCCAGCGGAAATACCAGGTCTCCACTTCCAGGGGCCTCGAGTCGACCATGCAGGAGAGGAGGGAGAATCGCGTCGCTCCGCCTTCGCCGTAGTTCTGGGCCGCGAAGGCCAGGTGTCCCCGGTCGAAGCTCTCGTCGGCGGCCTCGGCGGCCCATTCTCCGTCCAGGACGATCGTGAAATGCCCGCCCCGCGCGATGATCCTGAGCGACGATTCCCCTTCACCTTCCGAGGGCGGCGATTCGCCGCGGGACCGCGGAGTCTCCGTCCACGCGACAAGGGCCCGTGGGCTTCCGTTGAAGATGACGTCGAAGCGGAAGAATCCCCTGTTCGATACGAGGACCGAGTAGAAGTTCGCCTCGTCCTGGTACCTGAAGAGAAAGCCGCAGGCCGAATGCGGAAGGCCTTGACCCATCGCGAACTCGCCCTCGAGGACGAAGTCGGAATGGCGATAGAGAGGCGCCTCGGTCCAGGCGAAAAGGTCGGGACGAGAGCTCGAGCTCGAGCTCGAGCCCTTGGGGCCGCGCATAGCGGGCGGCGTAGTCGGCTCCCACGGTCTCGAGGAAGCGTCCTTTCTCGGGCCCTGACATCTCGCCCAGCCACAGCTCCTCTACGAGGGATCCCGGCTCGGGATCGGCCGGACGGCGCCGGAACAGGCGTCTTATGGCGTCAAGCATTCCGACGTCCCGAAAAAAGATTCACCACGGAAGCACGGAGGAAGGAGGAGATCACGGAGCTTGCCATTCTCCTCTCTTTCTCCTATTCGGCCGCCGCGCGCTCGAGGAGGAGGGTTTGCGTCGGCCTGTCGGTCAGCTCGGGAGGACCGAAGTACTGGATGCCGCCGGGTAGGCGGTAGTTCGAGCTCTCGGCCCAGGCCTCGCGCTTGGACGCGAATTCCTTGAAGGCTGCGCCGTCCAGCTCGACGAGGGCCTTCTTGATGACCGGCTTGTCGGCGCCGTGCCGGCGCTCCATGTTCATCATCGAGACGAGGGGCACTCCGCCGGCGACCCAGGCATCGGCCGGGGCCGTGAGGTTGCGAACCGAGGAGATGTAGCCGGTCAGGCCCGAGGCGGCGAGGGCGAAGGCCGTATAACCGAGGGCGTAGCAATAATCGGCATCGAAGTTGGAAGGGAAGCCGCATCTCCCCTCGTAGCCGAAGAAGTGCGTCTGATAATCGAACTTGCCGCGATAGGCGCCCGCGGCCGCGAGGTCCTTGAGCCGAAGCTTGGTCATCTCGACGACGAGCTTCTCGGTCTCGATGCGGGATACCTGGACGTTGCCGTGGGGGTCGCGATCCCAGAGCAGCTGCTCCTGAATGCCCTGGGGCAGGCTCTCGAAGAGGGCCGCGGAGGGCTCGGTAAGCCGCTCGAGGATGAAGGCCTTGTGGTCTACGAAGCTGGAGAGGGCCTTGAACTCGTGCTCGGTGGCGGCGAGGACGTCGTTGATCTCGCCTATGAGGAACTTCACCTCGGGGACGAACTCGATGAGGCCCTCGGGGATGAGGACGACGCCGAAGTTCTCCCCCTTCTCGGCCCGGATGACGACGGACTTCACGACTTGGTCTATGACCTGCCCGAGGCTCATCTTCCTGGCCTCGACCTCCTCCGAGACGAGGCAGACGTTGGGGCGGGTCTGGAAGGCGCATTCGAGAGCGATGTGCGAGGCCGAGCGCCCCATGAGCCTGATGAAGTGCCAGTACTTGCGGCTGGAGGCGGCGTCGCGGCAGATGTTGCCGATCAGCTCGGAGTAGACTTTGGTGGCCGTGTCGAAGCCGAAGGAAGTCTCTATGGCCTCGTTCTTGAGGTCGCCGTCGATGGTCTTGGGGACGCCTACCACCGCGATCGGGGCGCCCTTGGCCTCGCGGAGCGAGGCCTGGACGAAGAACTCGGCGAGGAGGGCCGCGTTGGTGTTGGAGTCGTCGCCGCCGACGACGACCACCGCGTCGAGCTTGCGGCGCTTGGCCGTCTCGAAGGCCTTCTCGAACTGCTCCGGCGTCTCGATCTTCGTACGTCCGGAGCCGATGAGATCGAAGCCTCCGGTATTGCGGTACTCGTCCACGAGCCCGGCGTCTATGTCCATGCACTTGTCGTCGACCAGGCCGCCCGGACCGCCGCGGAAGCCGTAGAGGACCGAGGCGGGATTGGCCGCCTTGAGGCCGTCGAAAATGCCGGCGATTACGTTGTGGCCGCCGGGAGCGGGCCCTCCGGAGAGGATTACGCCTATCCGCATGGCTTTCCTGATGCCCGGGTTGTCGCCCGCGGACAGAGTGATCGAGCTCAGGCCGTAGGTGCGAGGAAAGGTCGCCCTGAGGCGGTCCCTGTCTTCGGTGGGCTCGGCCGCGGGACCCTTTACGGCGACTACCTTATCTATGCTGCCGCGGAGGATCGAGGGCAGCTTCGGGGAATAGGCGAAACGGGCGCTCTGGAGGGGCGAAATGTCCATGGTAGCTCCTGTAAAATTGTGAGGTTATGCAGATCAGATCGATTTTAACGAAATGCGCGGATAGGCGGAAGTAGTCCCATGGGGCCTCGCCTTGCCGGAGGCCCTAGCCTTTGGGAGCTTTCTCCCCCTCCTCGCGGCTCAGGGGGCGGAGGATACGCACGCTCGTCTCGCCCGTGCGGATCATCAAGTCCTTGCCGTCGGGGCTCTGCAAGCCGAGGATCTGGACGACGGGATAGCGCGGGTTTTCGGGGTTGACGTCGACCACGACCGCGCTCTTGCCGTTCGTGAGCATGACATGGGTTCCGATGGGGTAGATCGAGAGGCTGTAGACCAGGGCCCGGATCACCAGGTCGTCGTATTGCTTGCCCTCGTTCTTGAGGATGTCGACCATCCCCGAGTATCCGTCCTTGGCCTCCTTGTACGGACGGTCGGCCGTGACCGCGTCGTAGGAGCAGGCGACCATGATGATCTTGGAGTAGAGGGATATCTTCTCTCCCGTGAGGCCGCGGGGATAGCCGGAGCCGTTCACCCGCTCGTGGTGCTCGAGGGCCGCGAGGCAAACCGCCATCGGTATCTGCCGTTCTTTGAGCAGATTGTAGCCGAGGACGGGATGGGCGGTGATGGACTTCCTCTCCTGAGGGGAAAGGAGGCGGTCGGCCATGTACAGCTGCGGCGGCAGGCGTACCATGCCTATCTCGTGGAGGGCCGCGGCGGCGCCGAGCTCGATGAGCTTGAACTGCGGCAGCTTGAGCGTCGCGCCGAGCACGATCGAATAGACGGAGGTCCGGACCGCGTGCGAGACGAGGTAGTTCTTGTGCTGGGGCGCGATCGATTGGGCGCGCAGGAGGAAGCGCTTATTCTCGGCTATCACCTGGCATAGGCCCTTCATCCGCTCGCCGAGTTCCTTGTAGTCGAGCTCGGTCTTCGTCACGAAGCGGGTATACAGGGATTCCATATAAACCGCGAAGTCGGAATAAAAGGCGAGGATGCGCTCTACGCGCTCCTTGTCGCCCGCGCCGTCGGGGAAGGCCATGCCGATCGCGTCCTCGTCCTTGCCCTCGGTCGAGCCGGCATCGGCCGCGGCTTCCAGAGGCAGGCCCTCGGTCAGGAGCTCGCGGAACTCCCAACGCGTCAGGCGCTTGAGGAGGCCTTCGTCGACAGGCATTTCCGGGGCGAGGAGTACGAATCCCTCGTCCAGGAAGAGGGGCCTGGAGAAGAATTGCCTGCTCTTCAGGTCCTTTAATGAAATGTTGTTCATGACCCACCCATTGACCCCGTATTTCCCCAACGCTAAGCTAGGGACCACGTCCTTTCTATTATAGGAGCGGCGTTTAATGAAATTTAGAACAATTTACATACTTTTCAACGTAGTCATACTCTTTTCCTTCCTATTTGTGTTCCTTCTCCCCATTTTCCTCCTCGGGCCCGGCTCTTGGGCGACTTTCTGGAAGGGAAGCTGGTACCTGGCCCTCGTCTTCCTCGCGCTGATCGGCATCCTCAACGTCTTCTTCCTCGTCAATCGGAAGACCTTCCTCCTCGTCGAGCGGGAGGATTGGAGCGAGCTCTCCGCCCATCTCGTCGGCCTCATGTTCCCGAAGTCCAAATTCCGCTCGAGTCGCGTGCGCCTCCTCGTCAATGCCTACCTGCTCCAATCCGACATCGGAGGCATCGAGCGCCTCGAGGCGGAGCTTTCCGCCAAGCGGCCCGACCTGTTGCGCAAGAACGCCCTCCTGTTCGGAGTCACGCGCCTCCTGCGCAACAAGAGCGAGGCCGCCGAGGCCTTCTTCGGGCTCTACCGCGATTCCAAGGACGTCGAATCCCGGCCTTGGCTGCGCTTCGACTACGCCTTCAGCCTCGTGCTCCAAAAGCGCGCCGGAGAGGCCTTGCCCTATCTCGAGGAGGGGACCCGGGCCGACGATCCCGTCCTCCGCCTCCTTTCCGCCTATCTTCTCGGCTCGGTCGGCGCCGCCTCCGCGCGGGAGGAGGTCGAGAGGAAGGCCGTTTCCGCCAAGGCCGAGGCCGCGCGCGACATGCTTCGCAAGCGATACTCGGCCGCCAAGTGGAACAAGGAAGTGGAACGCTCGAAGAGCGAAGTGCATATCGTAATCCTCTCCAAGCTCATCGACGACGCGGGTCGTTGGCTTTACGCGGCGGCCCAGGGTAGCGCGTGAGTCTTCGGACGGGCCTGGCGCTCGCCGTCGCCTCCGCCTTGCTCGTCGCGCGCGGGCCGGCCTCGTTCGCGGAGGGTTCGCCGATCCAGGAAGGGTTCCGCGTCGAGGGCGGCAGCGACCTGTCCGTCGCCTCCGGCCGGGGGACGAGCGCGCGGGAGGCCGAAGACGAGGCTCGTGGGGCCGCCTTGCGCGGCCTCTTCGAGGGACTCGGCAAGGATAGGCTCTTCATGGAGGTCTTCACGGCCTCGCCTCCGCTTAACCTCTCGATACGGGTCGTCGATTCTTCGAGGGAGGGTTCGACCTACAGAGCCCTGGTACGCCTCGAAATAGACGACGAGTCCGTTCGGATCGTCGAGCGCGGGCCCTACATGGCCGCGGCGATCGGCATCCTCGATAAAGCCGAGGCCGAATCGGACGAGGCCGACGCCATGCGCGCGGGCGCGGCTTCGGCCGAAGCCGACGCGCTTCTCGGGGAAGCGCTGGATCGATACGGCATCGCGATCGACGGCTGCCGCAGCGCCCTCGAGCTTCTCGATCCGGTGGCCGATCCGAGTCTCTTCTCGTCGAAGGGGAAGCGTACGGCCCCCGATCTCAAGAAGGGCCTCGCGTCGATCCTGGAGCAGGCTTCCGCGGGGGTAGAGCGGATCAAGAAGGCGGAGGCAGCCCTGAACGCGGGCGAATCGAGCGCCGAGGCCCTCGGCGTCGCCGATTCGGCGATAGGGTCCGCGGACGCGGCTCAGTCCTTCCTCGACGAGATCGCCCCCGCGCTGGGCGACGTGAGCTCCTTGGGCCAGGAAAAGCTCGTGCCATTGCGCGATAGAATCTCGATGCAGCGACGCACTTTGGCCGATTCCAAAGCGGCGCTCGAGCGCGCCATGTCCGAACAACCCAAGGACAAAGGCGCGAAAGGCTCGACTTTCGCGAACGCGAAAGGCTCGACTTTCGCGAACGATAAGTTGGATTTCGCGAGGCGACGCCTCGACACGGCAGACGCGTCGCTGACGGCCGCCTATCGTACGGTGGATCGCGAGATCCGCGACCCCGCCGAGAGGCGGGCGGAGAGGGCTCAAGCTCTGCGATGGGCCCTCCTCCACGAGCCGCGCGAGTATCTCTCCGTCAGGGCCTATCTTCCCTTCATGTTCTCCGCGGGGGGACAGGGGATCGAAAGCTCGCCCTTCGAGGGGAAGGCCAGTCTGGAGGGAGCCTTCGCTTTCGGCGACGGCGGCGTTTGGGTACGGAGCCAAGGCGAGCTCGCGAATACGGACCTTGAGCCCGGCGAAAGCGGCGGCGACGAGCTCGCCTGCACGCAATCCTTCGACTTCGGGATCTGGGGCAAGACTCTCGTCTTCGCGGGCTACACCTGGGATTGGCTGCGTCGCGTAGACGGCGAGTCCCTCCCCAAGTTCGGGGCGGTGGAGCTGGGCCTCGGCGGGGTATACGAGCACGGCGCGGCCCAAGAGCGTTTCCGCCGCGCCGATTGGCTGCTTTCGCTGAGCTACGAGCTGCCCTACTCGATGCCGGATTTCACCCCATGGAATGTACTCAACGCGGGATTCGACGCGCAATTCCGGCTGGGCAAGATCGCCCTCCTCGAGGCCTCGGTCTCCAAGCGCCTCGACGAGCTGTCCGACGCGGATTCCCTTCCTCGGTATGTCTCCGTGCTTCGCTGGTCGATCCTCCTGGGCCTGCGCCTGCCCCCGCCCTTCGCCTTCGGCGTGGAGTATTTCGGCGCCTATGTCCAGCCGCTTCTGAGCGACGGCGCATTGGGCTCGGCGACGGATTTCGAAGGCGGGCACTTCAGGCTCTTCGTCCAATATTCGATCTGAGACTCTCGTTAACAATTCCCTCTCGCGCTCCGATATTCGGAAAGGATGAACTCAGCCCTTCACCCTTCGCGACGCGCCCTTCGCCCCTTCGTCTTCTTCCTTCTCCTGGCCGCTTGGCTGCCGGGGGCGGCTGCGGCGCAAGCCATCTATCACATCATGGCGAAGGGCGAAACCCTATACTCGGTAGCTCGCTCCTTCCAGGTGACCGTCGCGGACATAGCGAAGGCCAATTCCATAGACGACCCTTCCAAAGTCCGCGTCGGGATGCGGCTCCTTATCCCTCGCGACGTAGTCTCGCGCGACATAGTCACGAACGACCGTGTCGCGAGCGACATAGTCGCGAACGACGCGGCCGCGCAGGACTCAGGCGCGCATGGCTCAAGCTCAAACGTGGCCGCCGCGTCTCCGACCGCCGGGATTCAGGCCTATAAAGTAGTCAAAGGCGACACTCTATTCTCCATCGCCAAGGCCTTCGGCGTCGGCCTCGATGCGCTCCGCTCGGCGAACAAGATGAAGACTTCGTCGATGATAAAGCCGGGCGATACGCTTCGCATCCCGTCGGGAGCCAAGATGTCTTCGGCGGCGAACGGGAAGTCGGACTCGGTCCCCGCGGCGGCCGCGACCGGACCGGAACCCGTTCAGCGCTCGCCGACGGCTACGCCGACGGCGCCTCCGGCGAGTTCGGCAGCGACGCCTATGCCGGAGGCCGTCAAAACTTCGGCCAAGGCCGTAGACAAAAGCCTTTCATGGCCCTGCCCGGGCCAAATCGTCTATCTCGACGGCAAGGCCTACGGCGTGGTCATCCGCTCCGCGAAAGGCGAGGCGATCAAGGCCGTCGCTTCGGGAACCGTCTCTTCGGCCGGGCCGTATCGAGGCTACGGAAGCGTAGTATTCGTCCTCTCGAGGGGTTACATCTATGTCTATGGCGGCAACGAGAGCCTTTCGGTCAAAGCGGGGGACAAGGTGGCGGCTGGGCAGGAACTCGGCAAGGTCGGCATGGACGCCAAGCAAGGGGGGCCCGCCGCCTATTTCCTGGTCTTCAAGAACGGCTCGGCCGTGGACCCGGCCGCAGCGCCGAGGGATCGATTCGATTCTATGTGATATAAGTATTGCGATTCGGGAGAAATCTCGGGAATTTATTGGAAGTCCGATCGCTTTTGAGTAATCTTTAGTCGTTACGCTTTCAGGAAAGGTGGGATCGATGACCGACGGGACATCCCCGAAGCCCGTTCAACCGAAAAAGAAAAAGGCCAGTCTCGCCTTGCCGATGATGGCCCGGAAGAAGAAGGCGAAGCACGCCAAGGAAACCGATCCGCTCGCGCTCTATCTCAAGCAGATCTCGCGTTATCCGCTTCTCAAGGCCGAGGAAGAGATGGAAATCGGCGAGAGGATCCAGGCCCTGCGCGCGAGCGCGGCCGAGCTCGCGGCGGGCGGAACGGAACGGGAGACGGTCCAAAAGGAGCTCATCGAGGTCAAGAACCGAATGATCTCCTCCAACCTACGCCTCGTCGTCTCGATCGCCAAGAACTATCAGCATCGCGGCCTTTCCCTGCTCGATCTCATCGACGAGGGAAATATCGGGCTCATCGAGGCCGTCGAGCGCTTCGACTATACCCGCGGCTGCCGCTTCTCGACCTACGGGACCTGGTGGATCAGGCAGGCCATCATCAAGAGTCTCGCCGACAAGGGCCGGGTCATACGCATCCCGATCCACATGCTCAACACCATCAAGAAGTGCTACTTCGTCGCCAAGCAGCTCACGCAGGAGCTGGGGCGCGATCCGTTGCCGGAGGAGCTGGCCGAGAAGCTGGGGATGGACGCCAAGAAGGTCAAGGAGATCATGAAGCTCTCCCAGGAGACGGCCAGCCTCGATACGACGGTGGACGAGGACAACGTCACCCATCTTTCCGACCTCATCAAGGACGAAAGCGTCGTGGAGCCTTTCGAGGAAGTCTTCTCCATGACCCTACAGGACACGCTGAGCAACGTGCTCCGGAACCTCTCGCAACGCGAGATCACCATAATCCAGCTCCGCTACGGACTCAACGGCGAGGGGCCCCGAACCCTCGAGGAGACGGGCAAGCTCCTCGGAATCACGCGAGAGCGCGTCCGCCAGATCCAGGAGAAGGCCATCCAGAAGCTCAAGGAGCTGAAGGAGCTTTCCGAGTATCGGGACGATTCCTGAGAGGCGGGAGAGGCATCCTCCTCTTCCCCGTCTCAGCTTCCCGGCTTGAGCATGGCGGCCAGGTCGGCCTTGCCTCGCTTCTGGGCGATGTCGTAAGCGGTCTCGCCCGAGTTGTTCCTGGCCGTCTTGTCCGCGCCCGCGGCGAGGAGCCAGGTCACCGCGTCGCTATTGGCGGCGATCGTAGCGT
>CAVZVX010000102.1:0-3983 GCA_963778775.1 uncultured Spirochaetota bacterium
GGGAATGCGAGACTTGTCAGCCCGCTCGAAATAGACGAAGACCATATCGAAGGTCCAGCGGCCCTGATGGTTGCCCTCTATCCTGATGTAGGCGTTCTTCTGGTCAACCATGACCGAGGATACGACGAGGTTCGGAGCCTGACCGCCCGTAACGAGAAGCGATTTTCTGAAGGCAAGGTCCGCGCCCTTCGTATCGAGCCTGTCCTCGTCCCTCGCGATGGCTAGCTCGGCCGGCTGTCCGGGCGTATAGGTCTTTAAGATGATAGCGGGACAGAGAAGGAAGTAATCGACAACCGTCTTGTTCGCGGATCCGGCGATCTGATCGTAGCTTCGAATGTCGGGCGATTGTGCGAAGACTGCGACCCCAAGCAGCGAAACGACAGAAAAATACAGGATGGCTTTCATTGTACCCCTACCATATCCTTTCTCGATATCGGAATGTAACTCTAAATTATTGAGCGGCAGTCGCCATTAGTGCGAATCCCTGTCGGTCGTCCCATCCTCAACCCAGGCCATGATCTTGCCGCTCAAGAAGTGTCCGTCGGCCTTACTCCATTTTAGCTCGAGCGACTTCGTTTTTTGGCCTATAAGCATCTACTTCTTGAACCAATCGTAGTATTCGCCCTGGGTTATGGTCCTCGAGGAGCCCGGGATCGTAAATATTTCTATTCGGATCGTCGAGATCGCTCTCGTACGATTATTGTGCATTTTGTCCCCCCTATTGGGCCTCAGGCGAACATTGCCGTCGAGGATGTAGCACTTGTTCTCACTTGTCCGAGTATTGTCGGATCTTGTTGACCCCAGTGACCGAGCCCGAAGACGTTGGACCGATGGAAGCCTAGACTCTGACGAATGGAGCGACGCAAGGTAATCTGAGCATTAACAACAATTGATCAGGGAGTATACCAAGCTGCCTAAACTTCCTCAGGCGAAAAATTGCGGGATTTGAGAGCAAAATGACGGACATTGCATCGAGGAAGGTCTACCTCCGCCATAACTGCCAATACTCTTCAGGTGTCATGCCCATTAACCTTTTGAACGCGGATCTGAAGCCCGTGACCGAGGAGAAGCCGACCGAAAGTCCGGCGTCGATGACGTTAACACCGCGAGCCAAGAGCCGCTGGGCGTCGTCGATGCACACGTCTGAAGAAATTGATAAGAACCTCCCCGGCATCCTCTCTTGAAGACTGCGATGAGTTGGGTCACCGAGAGACAGGCAATCCGCGCCAGATCCGTGATGCCAAGCTCCGATCGATATTCGCGCAGGATTGTCTTGCGAGCGCGGACGATTCCGGGATGCCTGCACGTAGGTCCGAGTACGCTCCGCGCAACACGACCAGGCCAGAGGCTCCTCTGGAAGTCCACGACAATCAGGGATGCAAGACTCTCGGCGGCTATTCGTGCGTCCTCTCCCTTGGAGGAGGCCTCGACGAAGAAGCGGGACAGAAGACAGCCAAGACTCTCGGGCGCCCTGATGCGCCTTCCCTCGAGATCGATCCGCCCTATGTCGAAAAGCTCCCCGGCTATAGTCTCCATGTAGCCGCGCTGGATAACGGCGCTATAGATAGGCGACTGGACTAGCCTAGTCGCTTCGGATCGGAAGGGCATATCGATTCCCATCGGGATGAACAATGGCCCTGCAGCCTCACGAAAATCCACGCGTCGCCCGCCGACTATCCCGCAAAGATCCAACGATTTGGCTAGAAACGTGAAGCTATAGGAGCTGAATGAGCTGTTCGCGGTGGATGCGGCGCGGCATTCGGCGACGGCGAGCTCTGGGGTAATAGCGAAGGTGACAAAAGCTGCGATATCTGCGGGAGGAGACGCACCGAAAGCGCTCGAGACCGGGTCGTTCGCAACCATTGCCACTCCTTTACGAATTCACGATTCCCGGAGGCCAAGTGAAAGCCGCCCCGAGGGCTTCGAAACGGAAAATCCGGGGTTCCCTGGATGAACGCACTGTATCCAACCCCGAAGCCAATTGCCTGGCATATTCTATATCTCCTTGTGATGCCGTCAATAGCCTCGAAAAGCCATGCAGTGCGGAGTGTCAACCGGCGGCTTTTTGGCGAGAAGCCAATTACCCTTACTTCTAACATGCTACTCGCCTTCGTGCTCGAATAGCCCATCGGTTGCAGGGTCGTCTCGAATCGCGACAACGGGCCGATTTCAACGACGATCCTTACAGTCGACACCTTGGCGGTGTCGCGGGAAGGTCGAGTAATTGAGGCTTTTACAAAAGTCGGAGGACTTTTGTAAAAGCAACCAAAACCCTGCGCACGTTTTGCAGCGCTTCAACCTATCATCAAGAAGCGCGAGAAACTGCATTCGTCAGTCCTTCGGATTGACGCGGTCTGGCAATACTTACCGAGTTTTGCCAGACCCGCGATTATCATCGCGGCAGTGAAGGGGGATCCGGATGAGATATAATGCGGGAATGGAAATAAAAAAATTAGTACGGCCTCACGCTCCGGCTTTGGTCTTCGCGCTCGCCGTCCTCCTCGGCGCCTGCGCCGGGAACCGGAGCCCCGAGCCGCGCCTGTCGGACATAAGGGAACTGCCGTACAAGCAGGCCTCGGCCTATAGCCCGGATATCGGCGCGACCCTGGCGGAGCCGGTGGCCTCCAGGGTGGGAGAGGCGCCGGCCGTCCTCCTGGACTATCTCAGGAAGATGGACGGGAATCCCGCTTACGCCGCCTACGTCCCCACGGAGGCCGAACGGGCTCTCTTCGCGGATTACTACGCGACTTTGCCGCCGTCGTTCAAGGGAACGATGGAATCGAAACTCCTCGGCGTCTATTTCATCGAAAACCTTGCCGGCGGAGGCATGTCGGACTACGTCTTCCAAGCCGACGGCTCCATGCTCGTCATCCTCAGCCTCAATCCGCGGGTCCTCCGCTCGAGCCTGTCCGATTGGATCGCCTATCGCGACTCCTCGCCCTACTACGACGACGGCAAGGGCGTCGAGCTGCGCTCGGCCTGCGAGGGAGGGGAGAAATACAAGGGCCTCATCCAGACCCTGACCCACGAGTCGGCCCACATCTACGACTACTTCGAGCACGCCACGCCCTTCGTCGAGAGGCACCTCGCCGCCGCGTCGGACTCGGCCGCGTCGAAGGATTTCACGCATGGAATGTGGGCGGGCTATTTTACGCCCGAGCCGGCCTATGCGATTCCCGAGCGGAGCGAGACGGCCTTTTACGGCCTGGGGAAGAAGCTGCCCCTCTCGGTCGCTCGGGCCCAATACGCGGCCCTCGCGAAGACGCCCTTCGACTCGCTCTACGGGGCAGGGAGCTGGGCCGAGGACTTCGCCGAGGCCGCGGCCTGGACCTGGCTGAGCGAAAGGCTCGGCATCGAATACTCGGTCGCCGTGCTGCGCGGCGGTCGCGAGGCGGAGCGCTTCGCCCCGGGGCTCGTCCCGGGAAGCGGGAGCGGCGGGCGAAACTGCGGAGCATCCTGGGCTTATAGAATCACTCCAGGACTCGCACCAGCTCGTCATCCTGCAGCTCGAATACCGAGGTGAACTGCATCATGACGCTTTCGTAGCCTTTATCCTCCCAGAGCTTGAGGGCGAATTTCTCCTCGTCCGCCAGGGAATCGAACTTGACGACGAAACGATATTCGTCCTGGCGTCCGGCGATATTTCCCCATGCCTCCACGCTTTTCGCCTGCGGCTGCTTGCCCCAGAATTCCAGCAAGGCCTTGGCCACGCCCTCCATTTTTTCCCAGTCGCGGGCCACTCGCACGTTACGGATGAGATACACCATGGCCTTACCTCCAGAATGCCAGGATCAGCGCGGCCGCGAAGGCCCCGACGACCGAGTACCCGGCGTCGATGAGGAACAGCTTCGGCTTGCCCTGAAAGAAGAGCTTGCCCGAATTCACCGAGAGGACGAAGAAGACGCTCACGGAGCCGCCCGCGATGAGGGCGCCGCCGAGACTGTAGAAGTTGCCGAGCATGATGACCATGTAGACGCCCGCGA
>CAVZVX010000103.1:0-8914 GCA_963778775.1 uncultured Spirochaetota bacterium
CCGGGGTCCCCGCGCTCGAGGCCTCGACCGCCGCTGCGAAGATGTAGGGCATGAGCCGGCACTTGAGCTTCGTGAAGAAGCGGAGGACCTCCACGGACTCCTCGTCGTAGAGCCAGGGGACCTTGTAGGCCTTGCTGCCGTGGAGCCTCGAGTGCGAGGACAGAAGGCCGAAGGCGACCCACCTCTTGTATACCGCGGGGGAGGCTTTGTCCTCGAAGCCGCCGATGTCGTGGCTCCAGAAGCCGAAGCCGGAGAGACAGAGGGAGAGGCCGCCCCGGAGGCTCTCGGCCATCGATTCGAAGGAGGCCGAGGAATCGCCGCCCCAATGCACGGGGTATTTTTGACCGCCTACGGTGGCCGAGCGCGCGAAAACGACGGCCGCGCCCTTGCCCAGTTTTTCCTCCAGGACCTTGAACACGAGCTCGTTGTACAGCAGCGTATAGTAGTTGTGCATCCGTACCGGGTCCGAGCCGTCGAAGTATCGGACTTCGATCGGGATGCGCTCGCCGAAGTCGGTCTTGAAGCAGTCGACGCCCATGTCGACGAGCTTGCCCAGCTTGCCGGCATACCACTCGCGGGCGCCCGGATTGGTGAAATCGACGATGGCCATGCCCGCCTGCCAGCGGTCCCACTGCCAGACCCCGCCCGACGCCTTCTCGAGGAGGAAGCCGCGTTCCTTGCCTTCGGCGAACATCGCGGAACGCTGCGCGATATAGGGATTTATCCAGACGCAGACCTTCACGCCCATCTTCTTGATCCGGGCGAGCATGGCCTCGGGCTCCGGAAAGACCGCGGCGTCCCATTCGAGATCGCAGAGGCGGTACTCCCTCATCCAGAAGCAGTCGAAATGGAAGACCCGGAGAGGGATGTCCCGCGCGGCCATCCCGCCGATGAAGCCGAGGACGGTCTTCTCGTCGTAGGCGGTCGTGAACGAGGTCGTCAGCCAGAGGCCGAAGGACCAGGCGGGCGGGAGAGCCGGCCGGCCGGCGAGGCGCGCGTATTTGGCGAGCACCTCCTTGGGCCCCGGGCCGTAGATGAGGAAGTACTCCAGCTCCTCGCCGGGGACGCTGAACTGCACGCGGGCGACCCGCTCGGAGCCCACCTCGAAGGCGACTCGGCCGGGATGGTTCACGAGGAGGCCGTAGCCGGCGCCGCTCAGGTAGAAAGGAATGCTCTTGTAGGACTGCTCGCTCGAGGTGCCTCCGTCCTCGTTCCAGATGTCCACGCTCTGGCCGTTCTTGACGAAGGGCGTGAAGCGCTCGCCGAGGCCGTAGATGAGCTCTCCGACTCCGAGGGAGAGCTGCTCGGCGACGAAGCTCCCCTCGCCTTCCACGGCGAACCAGGCGGCTCGGCGCTCTCCCGTGGAGGTCAGCCTGCGCTCGGCGCCCTCGGCATCGACGCCGAGGTATTCGATGAGGAAGGGCGACTTGCGGCGGACGCGCGCGACGAGGCTGCCCGCCTTGATCGCGATCTCGCCCTCCCCGCTCGAGACCCGCGCGGCGGAGCCCTCCTCTCCCAACTCGAACCGCGGGCCCCGATCGAGGGCGCCCTCGAAATGGGAGATGCGGACGCGTAGGACGTCTTCGAAGGGGGAAGAGAGGCGGATCGTCAGGAGGCCGCCGTCCACGGTGTCCCCGCGATCGCCGATGGGCCTGTCGGGACAGTACAGGACGACTCGATCTCCGTCGACGACGGCGTCATAGGCCTCGGCGGCGAAATGAGGCGTCACGCCCTCCTTGACGAGCCAATTTCCATCGAAGAATTTCATGCGTCCTAGCCTTTTACCGCGCCGGCCACCATGCCTTCTATGATGTGCTTCTGGAGGGCGAGATAGAATATTATTGCCGGCGTAATCGTCAACAGGACGCCCGCCATGGCGTAGTGCCATTCGATCTTGTACTGACCGAAGAAATTATACGCGGCGAGCTGGAGGGTCTGGGATTTCTTCTCTCCGCTGAGCACGAGAAGGGGGAGGAGGAAGTCGTTCCACATCCACATCGCGTTCAGTACGATGACCGAGACGGTGACCGGCTTGAGGACCGGGAATATCACCGCGAAGAAGGTCCTCAGGCTGGAGCTGCCGTCGATCAACGCGCATTCGTCGAGCTCCCTCGGGACGGTCTTCACGAATCCGTGGTACATGAACAGGGACAGGGGCACGCCCAATCCCCAGTAGATGACCCCCAGCCCGTAGACCGATTTCGTCAGGCGCAGGAACCTCGAGACCTTGACCAGGGCGATCATGAAGGACTGGAAGGGTATCATCATGGGGGCGATGCACAGGACGAGGACGAGCCAGCTGTACTTGGTCTTCGTGCGCGAGAGCTTGTAGCCCGCGGCCGAGCTCAGCAGCACCACCCCCGAGGTCCCTATAGCCGTCGCGGCCAAGGTGTTCGCGAAGAGGCTCGGATACTGCATAAGGGCGAAGGCGTTCTTGAAGTTATCCAGGGTCGGCCGGCTCGGCAGCGCGACGACGTTCGCCGTGATCTCGGCGAAGGTCTTCAGGGAGTTTATCGCCACGAGGAAGAGGGGATAGAGGTAGAGCGCGGCGAGAAGGAACATCGCGCCCGTAAAGAACCCGGAGAGGATGCGCCTCATGCCTCCACCTCGCGCCGCTTGAACGCGGTCACCTGGAAGAGGGTCACGGTCAGGATCAGGAGGAAGAGCAGGACCGACTTGGCCGATCCGTAGCCGAACCTGCTGGCGCCGAAGGCCGTCTTGTAGATGTCGAGGGCTATGCTCGTCGTGGCGGTGCCCGGGCCCCCCGAGGTGAGGCTGAAGATGACGTCGAAGGACTTGAGGGCGTTCGAGAGAGAGTAGAAGACGCAGACCGTGACGGAGGGCATGATCATGGGCAGGGTGATGCGCCATAGCCTGGTCGCGCTTCCGGCTCCGTCGAGCAGGGAAGCCTCGATGACGTCGCGCGGGACCGTCTGCAGCCCGGCGATGTAGATGACCAGGTAGAAACCTATCGATTGCCACACGGACACGGCGAGGACGCTGAAGAAAGCCAATCTTCCGTCCCCGAGCCAGCTTAGGCCGAAGACGCCGGCGTGGGTGAAGTCCAGGAAGGAGTCGAAGCCCTTCGAGAAGATGAACCGCCACACGTAGCCGATTATGATGAGGCTGATGATGTTGGGAACGTAGAAGGCGGCGCGCAGGGCGTTCCTGCCCTTGATGCCGCCGGCGAGGACGACGGCGAGGAGCATCGCGACGACATTCGTGAGGACGACCATCAGGACCGTGAAGGCCATGGTGAAGACGAAGGCGTGGGCCATGTCGGGATCGTCGGTGAAAAGCTCCCGATAGTTGGCCAATCCGATGAATTGCGGGACCTTGTCGAGGCCGTTCCATTTCGTGAACGAATAGGCGACGCTCATAAGGAAAGGCAGCTCTACGAAGACCAGGATGACGATGACTGCCGGCGCGGTCAGGGCGATAAAGTCGAGCGCGCGCGCCAGGCGCTTCTTGCTGGCTGCCGATATCATGACCCACCTTCGGACCGGGCCGGGAGGAGAATGGGCCCCTCCCAGCCCGAGGATTTCCGCTCTTTACCTTGCGCTATTGAGCGGCGCTCGCGAGCTTGGTATACAAGGCGTCCAACTGGTCGAGCGTCTGCTTCCGGTCGGTCTGGCCCGCGCTATAGCCCTGGAGGATGGTTCCGAGGCCCTGCTCCGCGCCCGCCGGGAACCGCTGATAGAACCACGGGTAGCTCGGCGTGCCCTTCGCGAGGAGGCTCACCGTCTCCTTAGCGAGGGTCGCGGAGGAGGCCTTCGCCCCGATTATGGGCGATAGCTGGTTGATCTTCTCGGGGATCCAGCTTTTGCCGTAGTCGGAGGTCGTGAGCCACTTGAGCCAGGCCACGGCCGCGGCCCGATTGGGACCGTCCTTCGCGATCCTGATCGTCTGGTTCGAGTCGAACATGATGCCGGCCTTGGCGGCCGAGCCGCCGGTCGGCCCGAGGAGGTAGCCGATATCGATATTCGGGTTCGACTTCTTGATCGAGTCCTCGGCCCAGTTGCCCTGATGGATCATCGCCACCTTGCCCGCGGCGAAGGAGGCGCACTGGTCGTTGAAATCCGACTCGAGCGGCTTGGGCCCGCCGTATTTCTTGATGAGGTCCAACATGTCGAAGACGTCGGACATCTGCTTGATGTCCTTGAACTTGAGCGCGCCGCTGTCCAGCTGGGCGACGAACTTCGCGTAGTCTCCGCCGTAGGAATCCTTGATGGACGCGAGGACCTGCCATGCCGTCTGGGGGAATACCCACCATTCCTTGAAGCCGGTGGCGAAGGGCTGGATGCCTTGGGCCTGCAGCTTCTCGCACGCGGCCTCGTACTCGCCGATCGTCCTCGGCAGGGTCTTGATCCCGGCGTCGGCGAAGAGCTTCTTGTTGTAGATGAAGGAATGGGACTGGACCAGGAAGGGATAGCCGGTCACCCTGCCGTCGACGGTTACGCCCGTCAGGGCCGTCGGCTGGAGCTGCTTGATGAAGTCCTGTCCCGTGAGGTCGTAGTCGTAGTCCTTATACGCCGCGTTGTCCGCGTAGGCGCTGCTCATGAAGATGTCCGGGATGTCGCCGGAATTGAGCCTGGCGCTGAGCACGGTCTTATAGTCGTCCTGCAGGACGGTGATGTCGAGCGTGTTGCCCGTCGCGGCCTTATAGGCCTTCGCCATGTCGTTGTATTGATCGGTCAGCTCGGGACTGTAGAAGAGGGCCTTGAGCGTCACTCCCGACTGGCCCGCGAGCAGAGCCCCGACAATCAATAGCAACGAAAGCGCAAAGATCGCTTTCTTCATCGAATGCCTCCCTTGCAGGCGGCGGTATACGCTTGCGCCTGCTGATAAGATATACGTATATCATACAAAGGCCCAGCTGTCAAACGAGGTTCTTGGAGGGCAGCGCGCTACTCAATCATTTTGGCGAAAAGGTAGTGGTTCTTATAGAGGTCCTTGTTTTGCCTGAACACGAGGCTATGCACGATCCGGATCGTCTCGGGCTCGGGAGACTGGCCGGATTCGAGGAGGTGCTCGAGTATCTTTACGGCGTAATAGCCCTGCAGGATCGGGTTCTGGTAGATCACGGCCGTCACGAGGCCCTTCTCGAGGTATCGGGAGGAGGAGGCGTCCAGGTCGTGGAGCACGACCACGGCCTTACCTATCCCGACCCGCTCGATCGCGCGGACGAACTCGGCGTTATAGGCGGGGACGAGGTAGATGGCGTCGAAGAGGCCCGCCCTCTCCCTCAGTATGCCTTCGATGCGCCTCTCGATCCCGCTCGGGGCGATCCCGGTGGTCGACAGGTCCGTCTCGAGCTCGATCGCGCCGTATTCGCCCCTCATGACTTCCGAGAAGCCGTCCAGCCGCAGCTTGTTGATGTCGGGCGCCCTCGACGATTCGCTGGGCCTCTCCGCGCGGGCATTGATCGCGAGCACGCGCGGCCTGTCCTTGAAGAGGAGGGACTTCCCGATGAACTCGGCCGCCAGCCTGCCGCCCGCCGCGTAGTCGGGTCCGATATAGCATCGCCTGCGGCTGTCCGAGGCGTCGATGTTGAGGGTCACGTAGGGGATTCCCGATTCGTCGATCCTGGACAGGATCGCGTCCATGTCGTAGATCCATTGGTTGGCGAGGGCTACCGCCTCCAATCCTTCGCTCGATTCCTTTTCGAGGATATCGAGATAGGTTCGGGAATCCCTTTCGGGAACCATGTGGTAGTGCACCTGATAGTTGAAGGCTTGCAGCTGCTCGGCTCCGATCATCACGCCGGTCTTGATCTCGTTCCAGAAATAGTGCGGCAGCGAGGACGTGAACACGGCTATCTTCCTGGTCTTGTTACGGACCAATACCTGCGAGGCCTTGTGGGGAACGTAATTCACCTCTTTCGCGTAGGC
The DNA here is from genome assembly GCA_963778775.1 of uncultured Spirochaetota bacterium. GTDB lineage: Bacteria > Spirochaetota > Spirochaetia > Treponematales > Rectinemataceae > UBA1306. Next base: position 5,892 of record CAVZVX010000103.1, read on the forward strand.
GAGTATCCTTTCCTTGAGCTCGGCCGAGACGTAGCCCGAATTATTGAGGGCGCGATGGACGGTAATCAGCGAGACTTCGAGGAAATCGGCTATGTCCTGCTGCGTTACGCTCATGCCGGGCCCATGATAACGCGACGCCGGGCGGGCGGCAATCACGCGCGGCCTTAGCCGAGCGACGCATAGAAGTCCCGCGGCGCGGTGAAGGCTTTCTTCGCCGGCGGCATCGAGCGACACGGCCTAAGGGACAGTTCGAGGCGGTAGGGACCGGGACGCAACCGGTAGCGCTCGAGGGTGTCGGGACCGCAGCTGGCGGTCCCGAGGCCCCGTTGCGCGACGTCGACGGAGAGGAATACCTCCGGCATCCGAACCAGGTCGCAGCCGTGCCGGGCCTCCCAGAGCTGCTTCGCGCCGTGGTGGGAAGCGCTGAAGTCGAAGGTCCCGGGAGAGTCGATCCTCATGGCCGGAGCCGAGGCTCCGCCGGCCCCCGCCATCTCGAGCCATCGCAGCTCCGTGCGGTTGCCGTTCTCCTGCGGCAGCACGTAGGGCACCTGCAGGTCGTCGACGCTCGACTCGTAGATTCCCAGCGCGGCTCCCGCCTTGCGGTCGGAGTAGCATTCGTGGGGGCCTCGGCCGTACCACCTTGCGCGTTCCAAGCCCGGCGCGAGGCAACAGGCCAGGCCGATCCTGGGCAGCTCGGGAAGGCCGGGATCGAGATCGAAGAGGAAGGAGCAATCGGGGCCCAGGCTCCGAAGCGCCATTCCTGGACGAAGCGGCCGGCCCTCTTTCCGGTCCCGGAGGAGACCTCGTGGATTATCGAGAGGCGCGCCTCGCCGGATTCCCGGCGCATCTCGGAGAGGGAGAAGGAGAGCGAGTCGAGCCCTGCATCGAGCCATTCGTACATGGCCTTGTCCTGGCAGTACCACTCGTAGTCAGGTATTCCGCGGAGCTCCATGAAAAGCTTGAGCCCATCGTTCTCGGTCGGTGCCCTCCAGAGATTCATCACGAGGGGCGAGACGAGAAGTTCCCCTCCCAGCCGGACAAGGCGGAAAGGAAGCCCGAAGAGGAAATGGCTGCCTCGTAGACGCGCTCTCCATCCGATCCCAGCGATCTCGCCTTGTAGCCGCCCGCCTCGACGAGGAACTCCGCCGTCGAGGGAGAGCCGACGCCGAAGGCATCGCGCCTCTGCCGCTCGCAGATGGTCTGCCCCGGACCCGGAGGACAGCGGGATTTGCTCCCAGGCGAGCCTATGACCGACGGGCGCCCAGGAGCGCGGCTCGCGCAGGAGGAACTCGAGGAACAGAAAGGCTTCGCTTCCCGCGACGCGGCTGCGCGTCTCATCGGTCCAGGGGAAGGCAAGGTCCAGATCGACGCTCTCGCCGGGCGGGATAGCGGGCAGGGCGAGCGTCCCGGACAGGAGGGATTCTCCCTCGACTTGTATCGACCAACGCAGATCGATCCCCTCGAGAAGGGTGAAATACAGGCGGCTGCGTACGGCGATTCTGCCCGTGAGCGGATGCCCGGAGCTCGCCGCGATGTCCTGGAACAGCTTCGCGCACTCGGCGAGGACGGGCTTGACGCCGCGATCGGGGAAGACCAGTCCATTGCAGATGAAGTCGCGGTCGCTTGGGGAGTCGCCGAAATCGCCGCCGTACTTCCAATATTTCCTGCCCGCGGAGTCGAAGGCCTCGATGCCTTGGTCGACCCAATCCCATATGAAGCCGCCCTGCAAGCCCTTGTAGCGCTCGATCGCGGCCCAATAGTCGGACAGGCCCCCATTGGAATTGCCCATCGCGTGGGAGAATTCGCACATGATGAAGGGCCGATCGTCCTCGGTCGACTCGGCCCAGGCCACGAGGAGATCGACGGGAGGATACATCGTGGAGACGATGTCCGTGGCGCCTCGCCCGCCCTTCACGGACTCGAGCGTGTGCCTTCCCTGGCCCCGAGGAGGCCTCATCGCGCCCTCGTAGTGCAGGGGCCGCGAAGGATCGAAGGATCGGATCCAGCCCGCGAGGGCGTCGTGGTTGGGGCCGTAGCCGGACTCGTTGCCTAGGGACCAGACGATCACGGAGGGGTGGTTCTTGTCGCGCAGCACCATCCGCATCCCGCGCTCGAGGAAGGCCGATGCCCAGCGGGGATCGCGGCAAATCTGGTCGTAGTAGGCGTGGCTCTCGATGTTCGCCTCGTCGACGAGGTAGAGGCCGTACTCGTCGCAGAGATCGTACCATCGCTCGTCGTTGGGATAGTGCGACAACCGCACGGCATTGAAGTTGTGACGCTTCAGGAGCCGGATATCGCGGATCATGTCCGCGATGTCCAGGGTCTTGCCCATCCTCTCGTCGTGCTCGTGGCGATTGACGCCCTTGACGATGACCCTCTTGCCGTTGACGAGGAGGGAGCGGTCCCTGACCTCGACGCGGCGGAAACCGAGCGAAAGGGCGGAATGCTCCAGCTCCCGCCCGTCGGGCGAGAGGAGGCTGACGACGAGGGTGTAGAGGGTCGGATCCTCGTGGCTCCATTTCCGTGGCCTCGCGACCGGCAGGGAGAGCCGCGCCTCCCATCGCGAGGCGCGATAGGAGGCGCTTACGCCCGCCTCCGAAGAAGCCAGGGCGAGGTCGGAGGCGGGCTCGTAGAGAGCCGCGCGGACAGCCCAGTCCCCTCGATAGGACGCGGCATCGGCGCCCTCGGGAAGGCCGCTTCCCGCGTAATCGACGTAGCCTTTCATTCCGTCCGCGGAAGGGTCGAAGGTGAATCCCAGCTGGACGGCCACCTCGACCGAACCCGAGACGAGGTCCTCCGAGAGCCCCGGCCGCGCGTCGACATCGGCGAGATAGGCGAAATCGGTCGAGTAAAGGTAGACGCTGCGGTAGATGCCGCCGTACCACCATTGGTCCTGGTCCTCGACGAAGCTCGCGTCGGAATAGCGCGCCACCATGAAGGCGAGGAGGTTGGAGCCCTCCGATACGAAGGGAGTGAGGTCGAACTCGGAGGGAAGCCGCGTATCCTTGGAGAAGCCGAGGCGC
>CAVZVX010000104.1:0-21398 GCA_963778775.1 uncultured Spirochaetota bacterium
CGGTATGCCTGGACGTCAGGTAGCATACCGTAGCAGAGGTTTCCCTCTAAAAATATTTTCGGCAAGGAATCGGAAAACCTTAATCCAAGATTATGAAGTCGCCGGGACCGTGAAATCCGCCGCCGAAAGGACTTCGAGGTGATAGCGCGCCGACTGGGCCAGCTCGCGGTAGATGAGCTCGGAGCGCTCGAAGCTTTCGCCCAGGTCGCGGGCCTCCCGGCCCACCAATTCGCGTAAAGGCGGGAGGAGAAAGCCCGCAATGTCCCTCGCCTCGATGTCGAGGAGCAGCGAATCGGTCTTGTCCAGGGTAGCCAGGCAGGAACGGACGTCGCCGCCCGAAGCGAAGGTCTTGCGGCCTTCGCGGGCCGCCGCCGTGGCCGCCTCGGCTTCGCGAGCAATCGACTCGAGCTGGGCGCGGAGGGAAAGAAGCCCTTCGGCCACCCCGGACCTGCCGAGCCTTCCGTCGGGGCCCGCCGCGTCCGCGCGGGCCCCGGCCATTTCCTCGGCGCGGCCGAGCGCCGCCTCGATCTCGGCTCGGCGATCGGGTCCGGCCAGGAGCTCCTCGAGGCTGCCCAAGCCCAAGCCGGGCACGGCAAGCGCGCCGGGACTCAAGGAAAAAGTGGGCGGAGACCCGGGGCGGGCGAAGCGACTTTCGAACCACCAGGCATACAGGGCCATGCGCTCGTCCGTTCGCAGCCGCCCGCCCTCCAGAGAGGCAACCTCGAAGCAGGGGAGGCCTACCAGGGCGGCGGCCTGGGAAGAGGAGGCCGGCTCGAGACGGTTGCCCGAGGCGAGGGCGCGCTGCTCGAAGAGACTGGCCTTGGCATGGGTCTGTCCATCGGGATAGCCGAGATCCAGACCGGCCATCCATAGGGGAGAACAGCCCATGATGCGGCCGAGGTCCCAGGCGCTCGTCGCGACCGAGCCGCCCGCGCCCAGATGGCCCTTGCCGCCGGCGAAGGCCTCGATCCTTCGACCCAGGGGAAAGAGAGAGCCGCACAGGAAGGCGCCGCGGCGCGAAGCGCGAAAAACGGCAGGCCAGGTCGTGGTCTCGGACACGAGGAAGGACGAGGGCGCGGATAGGCCGGCGAGATGGCGCCAGTTCCAGTACTGGGGATCGACGACGACGAGGAAGTCCGGCTCGGGCCCGTAGCGGAGGAGGCTGCGTAGGGCCGTATCGACGCAGAGGACCAGGGCTCGCGTCGAGATATCCTTTATATATGGAAGAATCGTATCGAGGCTCGGACCGGCGGCGAGGACCAGGGCGGGGATGCCCTCGAAGAGACCGGCAAGCGTCTCGACGCCCGGGGACTCCGCCGCCCGATAGAGATTGCGCGCCAAGTTGCGCACCCAGAGCTTCCCGAATCGGCGCAGGGTGTTCTCGTTGACTTCGCCCTTGGCGTTCCAGCGCTCGGCGGCCCGCCGCGCGCGCTCGAACCAGGAGGGATCGGTCGAGGTAGCGGCCTTGATCTCGAGAACGGAGGCCCTGCTCCCGCCGGAAAGCTCGAGGGCGGAGATGAGGGCCTCGGGCTCTCCCCCGACGACGAAGCCGAGCCTCTCGTCCGCGAGGAGGCGCGAGAAATCGCGCAGCCGGAAGGCTGCCGCGAGAGCGCCGGGGTCCGCCTCGCAGGCGATCAGTCGCGGGACCTCGCTTTCGAGACAGGCCTCGGCCGCGTAGCCGAGACCGAGGCCGAGGAGGACCAGGGTATCGACGGCCGATCCCAGGACCGCCCGGACGAGCCGGCGAGCCTCCGCCCGAGGATCGCGGCCAGAGTGCAAAAGGAGGCCGTCCGGGATCCGGGCGCTCGGCTCGCCCGAAGCGGCGATCAGCGGCTCGAGCTCGAGCTCTTTCGCTGCCCCGACGCGGTCGGCCAATTCGGGGAAGCGCCCGCGCAAGGCGGCGAGGTTGGCTTCGAGGAAGGCGTCGGTCTTTCCCCCCCGCCGCTCACCGGAACTCCAGGGTCAATTCCGCCCCCGGCGCGACGGGCGCGCCCGGCGACGGGCTCTGGCTGACGACGTAGCCCTCGCCGCTCATTTTGACGCTGATGTCCTTGCGCTCGAGGAGGGGCATGAGGAGACGCTTGGGTACGCCCTTGAGGTCGGGCATGGTGTCGCCGATCGCGATGGGCTTTACGGGCGGCAGGACGACCGTATCGGGATGGCTGACCGTAGGATTGCTCCCGCGCGGGATATCGGTCAGATTGAGGATGGTCTCGGCCGCCTCCTTGACGAGGGGCGCGGCTATGCGCCCGCCGTAGTAGGAAGGCCCCAGGGTCGGCTTGACGATGGCGAGGTAGACGATCGCGCGGGGAGCGTCGGCGGGGAAGATGGCCAGGGTCGACGCGATGTAGTCCTTCTCGGAGTAGCTCTGGGTATCGGGATCTATCATCTGGGCCGTGCCGGTCTTGACAGCCATCCGTATATCGGAGACCTTGGCCCGACTGCCCGTGCCCCCCGCGCTCGACACCGTCTCCATCGCGGACAGTATGTTCGCCGCCGTCTCTGCCGATATGGCTCGCCGCACGGGCTGGGGCCCGTTGGCGTAGGCGACGGAGCCGTTGCGCTCCAGCACGCGGCTCACGACGTAGGGCTTGAGGAGGATCCCGCCGTTCGCGATCGCGGTCGCGGCGGCGATCATCTGGACCGCCGATACGAATATCTCCTGCCCCATGCCGATAGTCGGCTTGGAACGGAGGGACCAGGTTTCGGGCGAGCGGAGAAGTCCGGGAGTCTCGCCGGGCACGACGAGGCCCGTCCGCGAGCCGAAGCCGAAGCCGCGGAGCTTGTCGTAGAAATCGGCCTGGTCGACCGTGTCCGTGGCGTAGGCGGCGCCGGCGTTGCAGGAATACTCGAGTATCTTCTGTATGTTGACGACCCCGTGGACGCCGAGGCATTTGATGGTGATCTTCTCGCCCGAGGGCGCGACCTTGTGATATGCGCCGTCGCAGTAGAACGTGGAATTCATGTCGGCTCCGCCCAGGTCCAGGACCGAGGCCATGGTAAAGACCTTGAAGACGGAGCCGGGCTCGTAGGGATAGACGCTAGGCCAATCGTACCAGGACTCCGACGAGGAGGACGCGTAGTCGTTGGGGTCGAAGTCGGGCATCGCGACGTAGGAGAGCAGCTCGCCCGTCCTCGCGTCGGCCGCGAGGAGGATGACGGCCTGGGCCCCCGTCGTCGCCATGGCCTTGCGGGCTATCTCCTCGAGGGAGAACTGCATGTCCGCGTCGATCGTGAGTACGAAGTTCCGGCCCGAGCCCAGGAGCTCGTCGTCGCCTCGCTTCTCGATCCCCGCGAGGCCCGAGTTGCCGTCGCCGACGAAGCCGACGAGGTGGCTGGCGAGGCGCTTCTCGGGGTAGAGCCTTCCCTCGACCTTCTCCACCACCACCCCCGAGAAGGCGCCGGAGTCCTTGGCATCCTGTACGGCCCGCGCGGCCTGGGGCCCGACGCGCTTGGCCAGGTAGAAGAAGTCCGAGCTCCCCTTGGACCAGCGATCCATGATCTCGGACTCCGGGACGCCGGTGATCGAGGAGAGGCGGCCGGCTTCCGCGGGGAAGGCGTCGCGCTTGGTCTCGGGCCGCCAAACCGCGATGTTGTACAGAGGCGAGTCCATCGCGAGGACGCGGCCGTCGCGATCGGCTATCGTCCCCCGCTCGACGGCATCCGACGCGAGGGGCGCCTCTTGGTTGGGCGTGAAGGCGAGGTAGACGTAGCGCACCAGGACGAGGGCGGCCAGGAGCCCGAGGGAGCCGACTATCGACCAATAGCGCAGCGATCGCCTGTTCATGATCGGGCCCATTTTCCGAAGGATAGCACCCTTCCCGAAACCGCCTCAATCGGTACCGGCCCGTACTCCCGCGAGTCAAGGGACTCGAGCGGGTTGTCCCCGAGGAGGATCAGCTCGCCCGCAGATAGCTCGATCCCTCGGCCGAAGCGCGCGGCCTCCTCGGCCGAGAGGGGGGCGTCCAGGCCGGGCCCGACGAGGCGGTCGGCGTCGACAGCGAGGGTCTGCGGGCCTACGGACCCGACTCGCTTGACTATCGGAAGGCCGTCCCTGGGGTTCACGGCGGCCACGATATCGCCCCGGCGCGGCGCGGCCCAGCGCAGGATATAGCCGTGGCCCGACGGGGAGCGCAGGCCATAGGCGCAACGGAGAACGAGGACGAGGGAGCCGGGCTCGAGCGTCGGGCGCATCGATGAGCCGTCGACGACGGCCGCATCGAGAACGAAGACCTTCGAAAGCAGGACGAAGAGGGCGGCGCCGAGGATCGCCCACCCCGGATGGAAGCTACGGGATCGCATCGATTCGTTTCCGACTATAATGTCGCTCCCCGGAATTGTCGATAAGACAAGTACGATACCATGGAAAGCATCATAGCCCGACAGAAGATCGGCAAAAGACGCTCCGTCTCGCGCTTCGTACCCATATCCGGGGCCGGAGAGCGCCGGCGAAACGGCGGCCACCCTGCGTCAAGCATCGCCCTGCAGAGAATCGGCGGCGTCTATTCCCCCGGGGGAGCCCGCTTCCCCGGTCTTCCGGCGAGACTGGCCCTCCTCGCCCTTCGCTCGATCGCGCGGGTAGGGCCGCGGCTTTCCCGAGTCAAGCCCGCGATCGGCATCGGCGCCGGCCTCGCGATCCTCTCCCTTGCCGCTCTCGTCGCGACGACGCTCGCCAGGGGACCTTCCTTCCCGATGCCCACCTCGGGACTCACCTACGACGATGGCTCCCTACAGAACCTCCTCCTCGAGTACGTCTCGCCCGAACTCGCCGACGGCCGTTCCGATGCCGAGCAGGACGGATCCGGCCTTCCGCCGGTCCCCGCCACCCTCGAGCTTTCGACCTATACGGTCCGATCGGCGGACAGCCTCGCGTCGATAGCGCGAGCGCTTCGGGCTCGAGATGGGGACGATAATCTCGGCCAATGGGATTACGAGCGACTTCAGAGCGTCAGGCCGGGAGCACGGCTGCGCATTCCGAACATCGACGGCCTCATCCAGAAGGTACGCCCGGGCGACAGCATCAGCTCGATATCCAAGCGCTACAGGGTCGATGCCACGAAGATCGTCGACGCGAACGACCTCGGAAGCGCGCGATTGATCGTCGGACAGTCCCTATTCATCCCCGGGGCCAAGCTCCCCGACTCCGAGGTGAAGCGAGCCCTCGGCGAAAGGTTCGCCTGGCCGGTCAGGGGCCCCTTGAGCTCGCCTTTCGGATACAGGCCCGATCCCTTCACCGGCGTTCGCAGATTCCATGCGGGCATCGACATCGCGGTGGACGCAGGGACTACAGTCCGGGCCGCCATGGACGGAAAGGTCGCGGATGTCGGCTACAACGGGAATTTCGGGAACTACGTTATCATGAGCCACGCGGACGGCTATCAAACCCTCTACGGGCATTTGACCAAGGCTACGGTGACGGTGGGAACGGAGTTGAGCCAGGGCATCGGCGCTGGGTATTTCGGGGAATACCGGATATAGCACGGGACCGCATCTGCATTTCGGCCTTTTCCACCGGAGTTTGGCCCTCAATCCTTTAAAATATCTAAAATGAAGAGGCATACCGAGCTCCGATCTTGCGTCGCGGCCCGATACTTGGATATTCTTGCTTCGGCGCGGAGACTGGGATGAGAAAGCTTGTCGTACTTATCGTAGCGCTTTTCGCTCTTTTTACCTTTATTCGCGATTTTCCCTCGGCCACGCCGAATGTATCCCGGGTTTCGAGGGCTGCAGTGCATTCTTCGATCCTCCCATGAGAATTAGTATGATTCAGTATACGCCCTAGAGGGCAATAGGTGTGATTATGTAGACATAAAAAAGGCGCCAGCCGGTCATCCACCGGCTGGCGCTTTTTTAATTTGTTTATATACCTATCATTAGTAACACTGGAAATCGGTTTTCCGTGATTGGCATGGAATATGCTTCATAAATAGTGGAGCAACAAGATGAAAGCATTTACCGAAACCGACAATTCCGAGGATGGTCTTCGCAGCTATTACGCGATCATCAAGCGAATCCCGCTTCTGACCGCGGAAGACGAGCGAGAGCTTTCCATTCGCGTATTCAGCGGAGACGAGGAGGCTAGGCGGCGATTGATCGAGGCCAACCTGCGTCTCGTCGTCAAGATCGCCCGCGGTTTCGTCACGCCGGATATGCCTCTCCTGGATCTCATCCAAGAAGGGAACGTAGGCCTCATAAAGGCCGCCGAAAAATACGACGGCGCCCGCAACGTACGCTTTTCCACCTATGCTTCCTGGTGGATCAAACAGGCTATCATGCGCTCTCTCGTCAATAGCCGGCGCGCCATTCGCCTGCCCCATCGCAAGGAAGAGCTGCTCAAGCGGATCCAGAGGACCTACAGCGTCCTCACGCAGACTTTCCAGCGCGAGCCCACGGTCACCGAGATCGCGCGTGAGCTCAGAGTCTCCGAGGAGGCGGTCGCCGACATCATCGGGATGGCCTCGTCCCTTGTCTCGCTCGAAAACGACGGCGGAGAGGACTCGGGCTCCATAATCGACATCTACGAGGACAACAGCTACAGTCCCGACGCCGAGCTCATGCGATCCTGCGCCCGAGAGGAGACCCTCGAGCTCCTCGAGCTCCTCCTCGAAAAAGAGAAACGCATCCTCATGTATCGTTTCGAGTTCCTCGGCGGCGAGCGCCAGACCCTGAAAACCATCGGCGCCCAGCTCGGCATATCCCCCGAGACCGTCCGTCAGATCGAGAAACGCGCCCTGCGCAAGCTCAAGGAGGGAGCCCCTTCGTCCGACCTTTCCTATGTCTCCTAGCGCGTTCCGTCATTGTCCTCGCCCGTCGATAGGGCTATCATGAATCGCTGTGACGGCGACTCCGAAGAAGACGACAAGGCAGAGGGGAGCGAGGAAGGCCAAATCCCGCCCTTCGGCCGAATCACGGCGAAAAGACCACCTACGCTTCGTGAAGCTCAACCTGGCTTTCGTGGCGATAGCCCTGGCGGCCGTGATGACCGGCCTATTCCTGCGGGACTCGCGCAAGCCCTCGAGCCTGTCCTCGAGCGCCTCCGGTCCTGACGCTCCCGCAGCCTCCACCGCGCCCGCGAGGCCCATCGCGTCTCTGCCCCTCTCGCCTCTGCCCGCCGCGCCTTCGGTCGAGCCGGTGGAGGCCCAATCGGTCTTGCCGCCTTCTCCTGTCCGACCGGTTCCGGCCACTCCCCCTCCTCGTCAAACCGCGTCATACAGGATTCCGACAAAGCCTATCCCGCCTCCTGCCAAGGCGAAATGCCTTATATTCATCGTCGATGATGCCGGCTACAGCCTGAAAGAACTCGAGGCCTTCCTCGAATTGCCTTTTCCCGTAACGATTTCCGTCCTGCCCGATCTGCCCGACAGCGAAAAGGCCGCGCAGGCGGTGCGCGCCGCGGGCAAGGAGCTCATTCTCCACCAGCCGATGCAGGCCTTGGGAGGCCAGAACCCCGGCCCCGGCGCGATTCTGCTGGGGATGGGTCGGGACGAGATCGAGGGCATCATAGAAGCCAACCTGAAGACCGTGCCGGGCGCGATCGGGATGAACAACCATATGGGATCGGCGGCCACGACCGATCTCGGCATCATGGAGGCCGTGACGGCGGTTGCCAAAAGACGCGGAATTTACTATGTTGATTCACTCACCACTTCGGGCACAGCGGTCGCAGAGGCCGCTCGCCGAGAGGGAATTCCATACTGGGAGCGAAACGTGTTCCTCGACAACGCGCCCGACCGGGCTTCAATCATTCGGGCCGTCGAGGACGGCAAGAAACTGGCCTCCAAGGACAGGCCGGCGATCATGATCGGCCACGTCTGGTCGGCGGAGCTGGCGCAGACCCTCACCGATCTCTATCCCCAGCTCGTCGCGGAAGGCTTTTCCCTGTCCACGATCTCCCGCTTCATGGTCCAGGAGGCGGAGGAGGACGATGCGAGTCCTGGGAATTGAGACTTCCTGCGACGAATGCGCCGCGGCCGTCGTCGAGGACGGCTCGCGCATCCTGTCCGACGTAGTCGCCACTCAGATTCCCTTCCACGCGAAATATCAGGGCGTCGTTCCCGAGATCGCGAGCCGCAAGCACAGCGAATGGATATATGGGGTCGTATCGCGCGCCCTGGCCGAGGCGGGGATGGCTCCGAAGGATCTGGACGGAGTGGCGGCGACGGCCATGCCCGGGCTCATAGGTTCCCTTCTCGTGGGCCTCTGCTTCGCGAAGGGCATGGCCTGGGCCATCGACAAGCCCTTCGTGGGCGTGAACCACATCCTCGCCCACCTCTACGCCTCCAGGCTCGAAAAGCCGAGTCCCTATCCCTTCATCGGCCTCCTCGTCTCCGGAGGGCACTCGATAATCTGCAGGGTCGAGGACTTCGATGCCATCGAGATCCTCGGAACGACTATAGACGATGCGGTGGGCGAGGCTTTCGACAAGGTCGCGAAGCATTACGGCTTCGGCTATCCGGGAGGGGCGGCCGTAGACGCCCTCGCCCAGGGAGGGGACGAGACGGCCTTCTCCTTCCCGACTCCCTCGCTCCATAAAGGAGAGCACCGCTACGACCTGTCCTATTCGGGGCTCAAGACGGCGGCGATACGCCAGCTCGGGCAGTTCAGGCGACCCGGCGCCGAGGCGAAGCCCGCCGACATCGCCGCCTCCTTCCAGAAGGCCGCGATAGACCTCCTCCTCTCCCGCCTGTTCAGGGCTGTGGAGGATAGCGGGCTCCGCCGCGTCGTGGCGGGCGGCGGCGTCGCCGCGAACTCCTACCTGCGCCGCGCCCTCTCCGCGCGATCGGACATCGAGGCGATCTTCCCTCCGCTCAGGCTCTGCGGGGACAACGGGGCGATGGTGGCCGGGATCGCCTGCAAGTACCTCGAACGGGGGGAAAGCTCGAGCCTCGCCATGGGCGTGTCCGCGCGGGTGCCCCTCTTTCGTCGCATCGGCAAGGCCTAGCCCCCTCCATCCTCAATCGCGGGAGCATCCTCCGGACGTCGAATCGCCGGAGGCATCATGCATACCCATACCCTGCGTACTCTCTGCGTCGTCCTCGTCCTCGCGGCCTTGGTCCAGTGGACGGCTTGGGCAGTCGCGACGAAGCTTCAGGCGCGGCAGGGCCCTTTCGCCGAGCTTTCGGCGGGCCCCCTCCTGGGGATCGATCCGGCGCTCAAGGGCTGCTCGATCGATCTGTCGCTCGGGATAGCCTTCGCGCCCTTCGAGGCCGGACTACGCCCGGGCATCTCGTTCGACGCGGCGATGGAATCGGGAGCCTTTCGCCTGGACGGGGAGATCGGCCTGGGCGGCGGGCTCCGCTTCCTCGTCGGGGGCCTCCTGCCTTTCGGGCGGATCGGCCTGCCCGATCCGACGGGTAGCTCGGAGGCGCGCATTCCGCTCGAGGCCGCGGCCTGGCCCGATCGCTTCGGCTTTTCTGCGACGATAGCCGATCTCCCATGGCCTGCCCTCGGGACGCATATCGCCATCATTGCCGAGCTCGTCTACACGGCCTACCGGCTCGATACGGCGAGCGTCTTGGCGGGGACCGCCGCCTTCGCCGCGGCCATAGAGGCCAGGCTGGCCCTGCGCCTGCGCTGGGACTTCGCCGCCTCAGGCCGCGTCGCGCCGGTCGGCCCTGCGCGCGCTCCTTGACAGGCGACCTGCCGCGGCGCTTCATGGGAAATATGAGCAGCATGACCCTCGCCTCGGGCTTCGAGCCCGACGGCGCCATCGCCGCCGCGGCCGAGATAGCCGTCGGCTCCTCGCTGAAGCTGAAGGAAGGCGAGACCGTCCTCATCGTGACCAACCCCGCGCGAGAAGTCCTCGAGATCGCCGCCGCGATGTACGACGCTTCGGTCGCCGCCGGGGCCAGGCCAGTCCTCGTCGCGCAGGGCGTCAAGACGCAGACGGACTACGCCGAGGAGGCCGTGATCGCGGCCTTCGAGTCCAGGCCCGACGTCTTCATATCCCTATCGGCGGAAAAGCTGGGCAAGGACCGCGAGGGACTTCGGACTCCCTACGAATGGGACGGCGTCCGATACGACCACGTATTCCACTACCAGCTCAACGGCGCCAAGACAATGCGGGCCTTCTGGTCGCCCGGCCTCACGCGGGCCATGTTCGCGAAGACTGTGCCCATAGACTACGCCGTCCTCAAGGCCCGCTGCAGGGCCGTGTCGGCCGCCCTCGCCGGCGGCCTCTACGTACGCGTCACCAACCCGGGCGGCACGGACATCCGCGTCGGGATAAAGGGACGCGGTCCCAAGGCCGACGACGGCGACTTCTCCAGTCCCGGCTCGGGCGGCAACCTCCCGGCCGGCGAGGTCTTCGTCTCGCCCGAACTCGGCGCCTCGGAAGGCATCATCGCCTTCGACGGCTCCATCGCGGCGGTCAAGGGCGACATACTGATCCGCGAGCCCATACGCTGCCGCGTCGAGGGCGGCTTCGTCGTCGAGGTCGAGGGCGGCGAGGAAGCGGCCTCTCTCAGGGCCGCCATCGAGTCGGGCGAGGAAGCGGCGAAGGCACTGGGTCGCGAGGGCACAGGGTCCCGAGGGGCCCTGCCGCAGGACAAGGTCGATCACTACCTTCGCAACGCGAGGAACCTGGGCGAGCTCGGCATCGGGCTCAACCCCGCGGCGGAGATCGTGGGCAACATACTGGAGGACGAGAAAGCCTTTCATAGCTGCCATTTCGCGATAGGCTCCAACTACGACGAGGACGCCCCGGCCCTCATCCACCTCGACGGCCTGGTGTCCAGGCCGACCATAGTGGTGACCAAGGCCAACGGCAAGGAGGTCGTCATCGAGCGCGACGGGGAGCTATTGGTATAAGGCCTCCACTACGCCGGATGAATAATGACGGGGCGCCTTCGGCCGTCAGGCCCTCTTCACCGGCCCGCGGGGTCGAGCGATCCGGATCCTGCCCGATCGCCTCGCAGGGCGAAGGCGTAGAGCTCCTTGCGGCTCCCCGCCCCCGTCTTCTGATAGATGCTGTACACGTGGTTCTTCACGGTGTGGGGCGAAATCCCGTGCTTGGATCCTATCTCCGCGTTGCTCAGGCCGCCGAGCAGGTCCACTAGGATGCTCCGCTCTCGCTGGGTGAGCGGCGAGGCCCCGCAAGATTCGGCGATCGACGCCGACATCTCGTCGAGGAAGAGCAGGGTCCCGAGGGGGAGAAAAACGTACAGAAATCTTTCCAAGGTCTTCCCGTCCTCGGGAGCGAGACGGGATCGATTGCGGAGAAGCACGAGGAGCGCCGCCGCGAGGGCGGCGAACAAATAGAACGAGGTAGCCGAATAGGCTCCCTCGATGTAAGGAAAGAACGAGTCGCTTCCGCCCGTTAGGGCGAGGAAGACGTTGGAGGCGTAGGCGAGGACCGTGGCGGCGGCGAAGGGAAGCAGGAAGCGCTTTTTATAGCCTATGCCGGAAGCAATGAGCGCGACTCCCAGGGCCTGGTAGCTCGCCGTCGCGAGTAGGGCGAAGGACAGGTTCCAGACGATGAAATAAGGAATGAAGCCGACGACGAGCCCCGAATGGCGGATAAAGATACTGATGACCATGAGAAAGGAGACTCCGACCGAGGCGGCGAAAAAAGCGAAAAGCCGACCTCGCCAGGCGGAGCGCGAGTTCTGCGAGTAGACATAGGCGATGGCCGTGCAGGGGAGGCCCATCATGAGGACCAAGGCCGGAACGAGGAATTCGAGCCAGGACACGAGAAGAGCCTCCCCTTCGCAGTTTCCTTCGTTTTACTCATGAAATTACTATCTTCTTCCCATGCGCAACAAGCGGCGAATCGTTTAGCCTAGGCGCCACGATAGTTTTTCACTCGGAGGTGTCGCTATGAGGCTTACAGCCATTTTCATCGCCGCCGCATTGGCCTTGATCTCCATCGGGAGCGCCCGGGCGCAGGAAGGACTTCTTCCCTTGAGGGTCGAAGGAGAGGCGGTATACCATGTCAGCATGTGCGGCGGAGGGGAGTATGCCTTCCGGCTCGATTCCGGCTCCTCCCTCGGCCTGGATCTCGGGGCGAGCTACGGCATTCGGGACGCCTACAATAGCGTCTCGTTGGGAGCCTGCTACTATCCGTTCAGCCCGCAAGCGGTCGGGCCCTATGCAAAATTCGCCGGAACCTATGGTTTCGACCAGCCTTCCATACAAGGAGATAGCGGAACGCTGTTTCGACCCTCGATAGCTCTCGGATATAGGGCAGTAGTCTTCCGCCTGCTCACCGGCAGCGTCGCCGCGGGCGCGGCGTACAACCTTGGCCTCAACGCTCCCGAGGCGATCCCGCAAGGCTTGGACCTGGCCGTAATGATAACCCTCGGGGTAGCGTTCTAGGATCGCCTTCCGCGGCTGAAGGCTCGGCAGCTCTCGTTTGTCCGTACCGGAACGCGGCAACTGCTGCAGTATATTCTGAAAATGGAATCAAAGCGTGCTACGGAATCATGGGTCCTCGCGGCCTCCATCCTGGCCTCGAGCATGGCCTTCATCGACGGGACTGCGCTGAACGTCGCCATGCCCGCGATCCAGGCTAGCCTCCGAGCCAGCGGCTCCCAGCTTCTGTGGATGGCCAACTCCTACCTCCTGATGCTGGCCGCACTTATCCTGGTAGGTGGAAGCCTCGGCGACCGCTTCGGGCGCAAGAAGTCCTTCGGCGCGGGCATTGCGCTCTTCACCGCGGCTTCCTGCGCCTGCGGACTCGCTCCTTCCATAGGCGCCCTAATCGCCGCGAGGGCGGTCCAGGGCCTCGGCGGCGCCTTGATGATACCGGGCAGCCTTTCCCTCATCACGGCGAGCACGACCCCTGAACGCCGCGGGCGGGCGATCGGCACCTGGTCGGCGGTGACGACCCTCGTAACCGTAGTCGGGCCGGCCCTCGGGGGCGTCCTCTCTGACCTCGGGCTCTGGAGGGCCGTCTTCCTCATCAATCTTCCGCTCGGGATCGCGGCCCTCGCGGCCCTCGCGTCGAAGGTCCCCGAGAGCCGCGATGAGTCCATCTCGGGTCCGATCGACGTGACGGGGGTCCTTCTCGCCATCGTCGCACTCGCCGCACTCGCCTACGGCTTCATCGAGGCTCCCGATCTCGGCTTCGGCAACCCCAGGGTAGTAGTCTCCCTCGGGGTCGGCGTCTTCGTCTGTCCCGCCTTTGTCCTCGTCGAGCGATCGCGCGAGTATGCCATGCTGCCTCTGAAGCTCTTCGCCTCGCGCGCCTTCTCGGGGGCGAACGCCTTGACCCTCCTGCTCTATGGAGCTTTGAGCGCCGCGACCTTTTTCCTTTCCCTCGACCTGGTCCAGGCTCAGGGCTATTCCAAGACCCAAGCGGGCCTCGCCTTCCTCCCCTTCGCCCTCGTCCTGACCCTGCTCTCGCGCCCGGCGGGAGCGATGGCCGACAGAAGGGGGCCCCGCTTCTTCCTGACCCTCGGCCCCGCCCTGGTCGGACTGGGATTCCTCGCCCTGGCCCTGCCGGGGATCACCCGAGGCCCGTCGGCGTATTGGGCGAGCTTCTTCCCCGGAATAACGATTTTCGGCATCGGCATGGGATTTACGGTGGCGCCGCTGACCTCGACGGTCATGGGCGCTCACGGCGCGCGCTTCTCGGGCATCGCATCGGGAGTCAACAATGCGATCTCCCGCGCGGCCGGAGCCCTCGCCATCGCCATTCTCGGTTCCCTGGCCCTCTTCGCCTTCGCCTCGAGACTGAGCGCTTCTTCGGCGGCGGCAGGGCTCGATGCGCCGGCGCGCGCGGCCCTCGTCTCGAGCTCGCGGGATCTCGGCGCCGCCCTCCCGCCTCCCGGCCTCGCCGAGTCGGCCAAGGCCGCTGTCCAGGCCGCGATCGCCTCTCCTTCACCGCGGCTTTCCGTATCGTCCTGGTCTCCTGCGCCGCTCTCGCGATCGGCTCCGCCCTGATCGCCTTCCTGACGATCAAGGACCCGGAGCGGCGGCCCGGCTGAGCACGCGCGAGCCAGCCAGCCTCAGCGAAGCCGCCGCGAAGAGGGCATCCACGGCCAGGGCGAGAAGGGCCACCGCTATGGCGCCTTCCGCGAGATAGGAAGGGTTCTGCGTGACCAGGCCCGAGATGATGGGCGAGCCGAGGCCCCCGGCCCCGATGGTGGCGCCTATCGTGGCGGTACCGATATTGACGATGACGGAAGTGCGCAGGCCGGCGAGGATCAGGGGCGCGGCCAGGGGGAGCTCGATCTTGAAGAGGATCCGAGTCCTGCCCATGCCCATCCCCCGCGCCGCCTCGAGGACGTCGGGGCCGACTCCTGCGAGTCCGCTCATCGTGTTGCGCACGATGGGCAGAATGCCGTACAGGAAGAGGGCGAGAATGGTCGGAGCGAATCCGAAACCGAGGGAAGGTACCGCCAGGGCCAGGGCGGCGGCGGGAGGGAAGGTCTGTCCCGCGGCCGCAAGCCTCTCGGCCAGCTCGGCGAAGGATCCCCAGCCCGGCCTCGTGGCGAGGATTCCCGCCGCTATGCCCACGAAGGCCGCGAGCAGGCTGGAGACCGCCACGAGTCCGAGGTGCTCCTCGACGAGGAAGGCGAGAGCGGCGCGCGGGTAGAGCGGCCTGGCCGTTCCCGGGAAGAGGAGGCCCAGGAGACCCTTCAGGGCGACGTCGCTCGACGCAAGGACGACGAGGGCCGCCGTGAGCAGGGCGACGGCGAGCCAGGACCGCAGCTCGACCTTGCTCATCGGCTTCCGGCCCGGTCCGAGGCGCGCTCGATATCGGCCAAGGCGATCTCCCCGACGAGGCGGAAGGCGCCGTCCACGACCGGGATCGTCCGAGCGCTCGAGCCGAGCATCGCGGAGAGGGCGTCCTTGAGGCTCGTATCGAGTTCCACCGCCATGTCCTCGATCCGCTGCGCTGCGATGATCCGGCGCGGATCCTCGGAGCAGCCGGCCAAGGCCCGATCCAGGCAGCCGAGGAGCCTCCCCGAGCCGTCGACCACCCACCAGTAGCCCTGGTCTTCCCCGCAGAGGAGTTCGGCAAGGTTCTCGTCGATGGAGGCCTTCCTCGCCGGCCGCATCCAGTCCCGGATGGCCCGCCTCGAGAGGCGCTTGAGGGCCCGGTCCGAGCCGAGGAAGCCCGCGATGAAGGCATCGGCCGGTCCGTCGAGGAGGGCCTCGGGCGCGTCGTACTGCACGAGAGAGCCGGAGCGCAGGACGGCGATCCGGTCCGCGAGGCGGATGGCCTCGTCCACGTCGTGGGTGACGAAGACGACCGTCTTCCTGAGGCGTCGCTGGATGGAGAGGAACTCCTGCTGGAGCCTGAGGCGGTTCACCGGGTCCACCGCGCTGAAGGGCTCGTCCATGAGGAGGATGGGCGGGTCCGAGGCGAGGGCCCGCGCGACCCCGACGCGTTGGGCCTCGCCTCCCGAGAGCTGCGAGGGATAGCGCGGCCCGTACAGATCGGGGTCGAGCCCCACGAGCTCGAGCATTTCCCGCGCGCGCGCGGCTACGCGGGCCTTCTTCCAGCCGAGGAGCTCCGGCACTACGGACACGTTGGCCGAAACCGTCAGGTGCGGGAAAAGGCCGACCCCCTGGATGACGTATCCGATGCCGCGCCTCAGTGTATCGGGGTCGATCGATCGGAGTTCCTTCCCGTCCAGCGTGACCCGGCCCTCGCTCGGCTCGACGAGGCGGTTGATCATGCGGAGGATCGTCGACTTGCCGGCGCCCGAGGGGCCGACGAGGACGCAGAGCTCGCGCTCCGCTATCGTGAGGTCGAGGGATCTGACGGCCCAGACCTCGCCGAAGCTCCGACCGACGCCCTCGAAGCGTATCACGGCGCGTCCCCCGCCGGAATCGCGGCGATCCTCAGGCCCCTCGGGGTGAGGGCCCGCGCCAGGGAGCCGAAGGCGGCGTCGATGGCCAGGGCCATCGCCACGACGGGAAGGGTCCCCATGAGGACCATGTCCATCGCGAACTGGCCGAGTCCCTGGAAGATGAAGACTCCCATGCCCCCCGCGCCGATGAGGGCGGCGATCGCGACGTTCCCTATGGCCTGGACCGTCGCGGTGCGGAAGCCGGCGACGACTACGGGAAGCGCTAGGGGCAGCTCGACGCGCAGGAAGAGCTGGGCCTTGCCCATTCCCATCCCCCTTCCGGCATCGAGGGCGGCGGGGGGCACCCCCTCGAGGCCGGCGCAGGCGTTCCTTGCGATCGGGAGCGCCGCGTAGAGACTCAGCGCGATCAGCGCCGGCGCGGCCCCTATGCCGCCGATGCCCCAGGACCGCAGCAGGGGAAAGCGGTTGGCCAGGGCCGCCAAGGGAAGAATTAGAAGGCCGAAGAGGGCGAGACTCGGTATGGTCTGGAAGAAATTGAGGGCGAGAAAGCCCGTCGACTTCGCCGTTTTACCTCGCGACGCGGCTCCTCCTATGCATAAGCCCAGGACGCCGCCCGCGATCACCGCGGCCGTGGTCAGGGCGACGTGCCGCCTCATCTGAGCCGCGAAGACGGCGCGTTGCGCGCTCCATTCCCGGATGATCGAGAGAGAGCCGAGGGAGCCCGAGGCCAAGAGCAGCCCGAGGACGAGGACAAGGGCGAGCGAGGAGGCGAAGGACCAGGCCCTTCGCGATTCGGGAGAACCGCCGAAGCCTCGCGAGGCGACGATGAAGGAAGCGTAGGCGGCGAGGCCGAGGAGCCAGAATCCGGACCCGAGCGAGAGTCGGGCGACGTGGGAGACGCCGGCCAGGCGGGGGGCCGCGAGACCCGTCGCGGCGAGGGCGAGGGCAACGATCGAAACGGAGACGATCGCCGCTCCCCTCCTGCTCGACCTCAGCTCCAAGACGAGGAAAGCGGCCCAGAGGATCACGAAGGCGGCCAGGATCCAAGGCTCCGCCTGGACGAGGGCGATGCTCCTGCCTTGGGCTATCCGATTCGGCCTCAGGACGAAGAAGGGCAGGAAGGCGACGGTCGCCGAGCCGGCCGCCGCGAGGCCCGCCGCGGCCAAGGCCGAAGCGGCGTGAGGGGACTCGAAGCGCGAATTTCGCGCTCCGTTTCCCCTCACTTGAGCAGTCCCTTGTCCTTGAGATAGCTCTCGGCCACCGCGTCCGGGCTTTCGCCTTCGACCGCGACCCGCGCGTTGAGGCCCTGAAGGGTTACGAGATCGAGTCCCTTGAAGAGGGAGTCCAGTACGGGAGCGATCGAGGGATAGCGGTCGAGGACTTCTTTCCGCACTATGGGCGTCGGCTCGTAGATGGGTTGGACGGCCTTGGTGTCCTCGAGCACGACGAGGCCGAGGGCCGCGAGGGAACCGTCGGTTCCGTAGGCCATGGCGCAATTCACGCCATTGGTCCCCTGGGAGGCGGCCTGCTCGGTGAGGGCGGTATTACCTCCCGAGAAGGAAAGCAGCTGGTCGTCGGCGAGCTTGAAGCCGTAGGCCTGCTGAAAGGCGGGCAAGGCGGCCGCGCTCGAGATGAATTCCTCCGATGCCGCGAGCTTGACCGCTCCGCCCCTCACCACGTAGCGCGCGAAGTCATCGAGGCTGACGAGCTTCTCCTTGTCGGCGAGATCCTTGCGCACGGCGATGGCCCAGGTATTGTTGGCGGGCGCGGGCGTGAGCCACACGATGCCGTTATTCTGGAGATCGAGCCGCTTGACGGTCTCGTAGCCCAGGCGCTCGTCCTTCCAAACTGTCGGATCGGTGCCCTGGAAAAAGAAGGCGCCGTTGCCCGTATACTCCACGTAGAGGTCGAGCTCCTTCGCGGCGATCGCCTTGCGCACCAGATCGGTGGTGCCGAAGCCGACCTTGTCCGTGACGGGTATATCGTTCGCCGAGAGGAGGCGGACGATCATCTTGCCGAGCAAGGTGCCCTCGGTGTCGATCTTAGAGCCCACCACGACGGGGTGGGAGGCGCCCTGCGCCGAGATCGTCGCGGCGAGGGAGAGAAAGAGAAAAGCGGATATCGTGACGAGTTTAGCCTGCATCGCACATCTCCTTTGGCCGAAGGAGGCTTTCGCTTTGGCCCTCCCTCCGGCGGCATAATCGGAAATGTACTATAACAGGACCTTCGGGACAAAGGGGAACCGCATTCACATGCTCGCCTCGGCCGCCTCCGAGCCGATGAGCTCCAGCACCTTGGCCGCCACCTGCTCGGGACTGTCGACCGCTGATGACCGCGAGGCTCCCGCGCCCGTATACGAAGATTTGGCGCCGATCGCGTTCTCCCCGAAGCGGGTCGCGGTCATCCTCGGGTGAAACACGCTGACCACGATCCCGTCCCTCGCCAGCTCCGCGCGCGCCGTGTAGGTGATGGCGTTGAGCGCGTACTTGGAGGACGCGTAGGCGCCGAGGAAGGGGAAGGAGTTCTTGGACACCATCGAGCCGATATTGACGATCATGCCGCCGCCGGCCTTGCGCATGCGGGGGATCACGAGCTGCATCGCCCGCAGCGGCGCGTAGACGTTGAGCTCCATCATGCTCCTGTAGGCCTCGATGTCCACGCTCTCGAGCGGGCCGTACAAGCCCTGGCCCGCGTTGTTCACGAGGATATCCACCCTGCCGTGCGCGCTCAGGGCCGCATCGATCGCCGCCTCGACATCCTTGGCCTTGCGCATGTCCGCGCGGAGGGTCACGGCTCCCGGCAGCCTCGCCGCGACGGCCTTGAGCCTTTCCTCCGAGCGGGCTACGAGCACGAGCTTGGCGCCTCTATCGGACAGGGCTTCGGCCAGGGCCTTGCCTATGCCTTCCGAAGCGCCCGTCACTATAACCACTTTGTCCTGTATGTTCATGGTGATTCGAAGATACTGAAGCGGGCCGGCATGGGCCAGCCGCGCGAAGCGGTTCATTGATTCAAGTTCCGGCCAAAGTGAGAATGAGGTCGGTTCCCAGACCGAGGAGGAACCCGACGAAGAGGCCCCAAGCGCAAAGCAGCCTTTTGAATTTGCGGGCGGAGCCGAGAAGCTCCATCACCACGTACATGATCGCTCCGGCGGCGAATGCCAGGCTGAAGACGTAGAGGAGGGTGGAATGGAAAGAAATGCCCATGATGGTTCCCAGGAAAGTAGGCCCGCCCCCTATCAAGCCGAGCAGGATGAGGAATCTCCACGAGACGGGATTCCCTCCCAGCGGACCGGCAATTCCGAAACCTTCGGTCATGTTATGCAGCCCGAACCCCACGATGAGAACCCAAGCCAGGGACAGAGATCCGGCAGCCGCGGCCTGCCCGATCGCCAGACCTTCCGACAGGTTGTGGGCCCCGATCCCGATGGCGATAATGAGCGACAAGGTCTCCGGCCGGATCTCGCGAGCTCGAGCTTCACGAGGCTCCCTTTCGCCTTGGAGCCTCCCGCTCAGAAACACTATGCCCACCAAGCCGATAAAGAGCCCGAGGACAAGAACTGACAGGCTCGTCAAGCCGGGTACGACGTCCCCCCCGGGCTTCCCTACCGAGACCAGCGCATCCTGTATGGGCTCCAACATCTTTGACGTCACGTCGGCGAGCAGGAACAGGAGGACCCCCGCGGCGAACATCGACAGAAAAGCCTTGACCCCCGTGCTGAGGGACCTCATCCGGGCCAAGGGCAGTCCCAGGAATATGGTGAATCCGGCGATGGCACCGAGAAAGATGATTGCGGGAACCGTCATCGACTCAATTCCTCCCTCGTATTCCCATATGCGGCATTGCGGCAGGCGGCCTCCAAATAATATACAAATTTCATAAGAAATCGGTACATGAACGATTGCTTCCGCTTCCCGGGACGGGGAGAAAGGACCCCGAGCTTGCGGCAGACAGAGTGCCGTTTCGAGTGGGCCACAAGTGCCATCGCAACTTACGAATACCTGCGATAGTAAGTCGGCATGCTCCGCATGTCGCAAGATCAAGGAAGGTTTCGCGTAAAGGCCCTCGTCCGGCTTGCGCGCATGCCCCGAAATAGTTCACTCTACGCTCGGAGGCTCCCCATGATAGTGAACCCGCGCAATGTAGCCATCCTTGTTTTCGACGACGTCGAGCTCCTCGACTTCGCGGGGCCGCACGAGGTCTTCACCGCGGCAGGGGACATGATCCGGCCCTCCCCCTTCTACGTCTACGAGGTGAGCAAGACCGGCGCCCCGATCCTGGCCCATGGTCGGCTTCTCGCGGCTCCGCGTTATTCGATCGATAGTTGCCCGGATCCGGACATTCTCGTCGTCCCCGGCGGCATGGGCTCGAGGCCCTTGATCAAGGACGAGCGACTCATCGCATGGATAGCCGAGCGCGCGGCCAAGGTCGAGCTTCTCCTGTCGGTCTGCACGGGCGCCCTCCTCCTCGCGAAGGCGGGTCTGCTCGAGGGCCTGGCGGCCACTACGCACCACGGGGCCTTCGAGCACCTTGCGGCGCTCTCTCCGTCGACCCGGATCGTCGCCGAAGAGCGCTTCGTCGAAAGTTCGGAGCGCATCATCACCTCGGGCGGCATCTCGGCGGGAATCGATATGTCGCTGTACGTGGTCGGGAAGCTTCTCGGCGAGAAGGCCAGAGCCACGGTCGCGGAAGAAATGGAATACGGAGATTGGAAGACCGGGGCTTAACGCCTTCGTCCTCGGTATCGCCGACTCGGGTAAGATTACTATTCTCTATTGACATGTCGGATATTTCCGACATATAATCCCGGCATGCATGATACGGCTGTTTTCAATTCGATTTCCAATCCGGTGAGGAGGCGAATCCTAGAATTGCTATTATCCAATCCCCGCTCGGCCGGGGAAATTGCCCTGGAATTCGAGCTGAACAGACCGACGATATCGGAGCATGTGCATGTCCTGGAAAACTGCGGACTGGTATCCGAAGAGGCATCGGGACGAAAGAATATCTTCCATCTGAATCCGGAACCGCTGAAGGAAGTGTTGGATTGGCTGCAGCCCTTCCAGAATTACTGGAACCTGCGGATTGCCGCTTTGAACGAACTACTCGATAAGGATAAGGAATTATGATAGAGCCCGATATCATCAAGATCGAAGAATTCATCGCTCATCCCGTAGCGAAAGTCTGGAAAGCGCTGACGGACCCCGCGCTGCTCGCCAAATGGTGGGCGCCAGGCGACGTCCGAGCCGTCGTCGGTCATCGATTCGATCTCGACATGGGAACTCCCTTCGGGAAGCAGCCCTGCGAAGTCATCGCGGTGGAGCGGGAACGCCTATTCTCGTTCTCCTTCGCACCGGGTACGCTGAATACCACGATCACCTGGCGCCTGGAAGCCGAAGGGAAAGGCACGCGCCTCTTCCTCGAGCATAGGGGATTCGATCTCGACTCAGCCCTCGGCAAAGCCGCTTTCGGCGGCATGGGTTCGGGATGGCCCAAGGCTCTGAAGCGAATCGCCGCCGCCCTGGATGGCGAGCTGTAGTCGGCTCGACGGGCCCGAGCTGCCGATGGTTGCGGCGATCAACCCCGCGTCGGGATGGCGCTAATACGCTTCGCCGCTTTTCGGCGGCCACCATGGGG
>CAVZVX010000105.1:0-29346 GCA_963778775.1 uncultured Spirochaetota bacterium
TAAATGTCAGTTTGGATAATTCCATCTATTTGCTGGCTATCTGCGAAATCTCGGATTATAGAAGACTTTAATCATGGGGAACCCAAAATCCGAAACGGTTAATGTCTTTCGGAATGCTGTCCCGTCTATTATATAAACGGGCATCGACCGGCTGCTCGAGGCGGGCCTCGAACACGGGGCCTCGGGAGGCAAGCAAAGCGGCGCCGGGGGCGGCGGCGCCTTTTTCCTGGTCTACCCGTCGGAGGCCTCGGCGAAGGCCGGGGCCGTGGCGCTCGACGAGTTCGCCCACAGAGAAGAGATATCGCTCGCGGCGCCGCTTCGCTCATTCAGCCTGGCAAAGGGGGCCGCCCATCCCCTCAGAACTCCTCGAAGGACGCATCGGTCTCGTCGCCCTTGGGCAGGATTGGGACAATGGCGGTGGACCTTCGCTCAGCTTTTGAAGGGAGGGATTGCTTCGCGCTCATACGAGTCGCAGTCGCGGGAGCCTGCCCGGCGTTATGCGAAGCCGATCCTCGCTCATTCCTCCCGGAGACTTGTCGAGAAGGAGACCCGTCGTAATTCTCGAGCCTGAAGAACGCCACTGCCTCTCGCAGAGTCTCGGATTGGCTCGTGAGCTCTTCCGACGTGGCCGCCATCTCCTCGGAGGCGGCAGCGTTCGATTGGATGACGGTATCGAGCTGAGCGAGGGCGAGGTTGATCTGATCCGCGCCCAGGTTCTGCTCGCGCGAAGAGGCCGATATTTCCCTGACGAGGTCGGCCGTATGCGTGACGCCGGGCAATATCTCGTTGAGAATTTCCCCGGTATGGACCGCGACTACCACGCTCTTAGCCGACAGCTCGGTAATCTCCGTCGCCGCGTGCTGGCTGCGTTCGGCGAGCTTGCGTACTTCGGATGCCACCACGGCGAATCCCTTCCCGGCGTCTCCAGCGCGGGCGGCCTCGATAGCGGCATTCAAGGCGAGAAGGTTGGTTTGTCGCGCTATTTCCTCAATGATCGAAATCTTGCTCGCTATCTCCTTCATGGCGCTCACGGTCTGGGTAACCGCTGCCCGACCGGTCTCGGCGTAACGGCCGCCTTCTGGGCGATCTTTTCCGTAGCGGTCGCGTTGTCCGAATTCTGCCGGATATTCGCCGTCATTTCCTCCATCGAGGATGAGACTTCTTCCGCGTTCGCCGCCTGCTCCGACGACCCTTGGGATAGCTGCTGAGCCGTTATCGAGAGGGCCTGGCTTCCCTTCGCCACGTTCTCCGAGGCTTCTTTCACGTCCGACACGACGGACCGCAGCTTTTCGATCATATTCCCGATGGAACGCATGAGCTCGTCGCGTCCGAACGGACATCGACGGAAATCGACAGATCCCCGTCGGCCATGCCCTTCGCGGTCGCGGTGATCGTATCCATCGACTCTATCAAGGCGTTGAGGTTCCTCTTGAGCGTGTTGAAGTCGCCCTTGTAGTCTTCCGCGATCGGAGGCGGATTGTCGCCTCGCGAGATCTTCGCAACAAAGTCGGCGGCGATGTTCAGCGGGCTTATGATGGCGGTGAGCGTCGAATTGATCCCTTCCACGATCGGGCGGAACTCCCGATCCACCTTCGAGGCGTCCGCGCGAACGGTGAGCTGCCCCTCAGTCGCCGCCATCGTCAGGCGAGAGCTCTCCGAAAGCAGACTGCGGATCGTCCTGGCAATATTGAGCATCATGAAGAGCGCGAAAACGAAACAGATCACGGTTATCACGGACCCGATGGCGAGCAAGAGACCCGTCCTCGACTTGATGATGGCGGCGGCGTTCCGCTCGTTACCCGAGCTCCATTCGTTCGCCAGCGTGACCACCTTGTCGATTAGGGAGCGGTGAAGCTGGTATTTCTCCTTCATGCTGCCATAAGCGAGCTGCCTGGCTTTGGCGTAGTCTCCCGCCTTGACGGCGGGCAACAGCTGGGCATCGAGAATCGCGAAAAAATCACTCGCTGGAGCGTATGAGTCGGCGATAAACGTCGATTTCAGAGCCCCGTCCGGGAGCTCCTTGTTCCAATACGCATGCCGATCCTTGAACTCTCCTTCCAATTGCTTCAAGTTCTGAACTATCGCGTCGATGGCAGCTGCGTCTCGTTCCTCGACGAGCTGAAGCGTGTTCAGGTAGGCCTCGATGATGTATTCCGGCGGCGGAAGTATGTCCGCAACAAGGTCCTTGCCTTTTACGATATCCTGGTAAATCCGGCCGTTGACCCGAACGGTCTCCAGCGTGGTCATAGCGAGAATGCCAAAGGCGAGAAACCCGACGACAAAGAGACATACAAGAAGAATCAGCCTCGTCGCGATCTTCATATGACTCCTCCTTCGCCAAAGCAAGGACACCCGTTGCACCACAGTCTCTCAATGAATACTCTAAAGCATAGGTGTCTCCAGGCAGAATGCAAGAGCTGGACTATTGTCGTGTTCGGCCGTAAAAGAGGTGCGATAAATCCCTGAGGAACGGGGTGTGGTATGAAACCAACGATCGTAATGACTGGCGCCACTCATGGTTTCGGATTGGAGGCAGCCCGGCATCTGGCGGCTTCCGCCGATACTCTCGTCCTGATGGTCAGGACCCCCGAACGGGGCACGAGTCTGGCTAAAAGGCTCGCTGAGGAGCATCCCGACCTCAAAGTCGATCTGATCCCAGGGGATCTGTCTAATCCTGAGTCAGCCCAAACCTTTGTTGAAACGGTGAAGGCGCGATATCCTCGGGTGGACGCTTTAGTCAATAACGCAGGAGCGGTATTCCCCTCGAAGCAGGTCGATGTAGAAGGCCGGTCTCTGAACCGGCGAGTCAACTTCTTGGCACCAGCACAGATTTGCCTCAGGCTCCGTCCTGTCCTCGCGCCGGGAGCAGTCGTCGTGAATACGAGCTCAATGGGAGAGTCAAAGGGGGAATTTGCCGTGGCTGCCCTGGAGACTGGCTCTCTTGACGAGGCTGACTACCCTCAGGCCAAGCGGGCCTTTCTAATGTTCACCCTAGCCATGGCGCGCCGATGGGCTGTCGACGGCATCCAGGTCCGAGCTTTTCATCCGAAGATGGTCGTTCCCGCCAACCAAGTTCCCTCCTGGGTCCTGAAATTACTCAGGGCTACGGTATTCCAAAGTACCCAAGCAGTGGGAGCCTCACTTGCGGCCGTAATCATGGATCCCGGCACAGCGCTCTATCAGACGGTGGGTCGAAAATCAGCAATGCCCTCTCGTGGGGCTCGTGTTGAAGCCGACCAGGATCGGGTCTTCGCCTATGTCGACAGTCTGACCACTTGAGGTGCTTTGCATCGAAGCGAGGACCTATCATCGAGCAGTGTTTGCGGGGTGGACCGGTCAATATATTTTACTCAACCGATATGAAGATTGCGCGAGGAGAGAGACGAGGGCAAAGAGTCTCTGATATGATCAAGTCAGAGTCCGTCATGGGCAGCTATACCAGGAAAACTTTGGCCGAGAAGCTGGGGATCGGGATTGAGACGCTCCGGTACTACGAGAGAATTGGGATTCTCCCTCTCCCAGAGAGGGAAGCGAACGGCTACCGCACCTACTGCGATACCGATGTCGCGGCCATCGAGCACATCCTTGGCGCCAAGAAATACGGATTCACGCTGAAGGAGATCATGGACTTCCGGCGTGCTATGGAAGGTGTCGATCAGGGCGACGTCGACATACTCCCTCTCCTCAGGAGAAAGCTCAATGACGTCCGCTCCCAGATGAAATCTATCGAGTCGTTGGCGAAGGGGCTCGAGGAACTGATCGAGTCCATGTCGAGGGAAAAGAAGTAGAAAGCGCTTGACCCTGTACCTTGGTACAGGTCGTAGATTCGCTCTATGAAGACCGACATCTACTATTTCACTGGCACGGGCAATTCCCTCGCCGCCGCGCGCGGTCTCGCTGCGAGACTTGATGCACGCCTTGCCCCGGTCGCTTCCCTTGCTGGGCACGAGCGGATCGACGCCGAGTCTGACGTGATCGGCATCGTGTTCCCCGCGTACTGGGGCAAGTACATCTTCGCGGTGGGCACCTGCGGCGGGTCCTTGGACTCGACGCAGTGTAGCCTCGAAAAGGACCTCACGGCGGGCGGGGGCTTGCTAGCCGCATCCTTCCTCCTTAGGATGCCTACCAACAAATTCCCTCCCCCCGCGGAGAAGATCACGCATATCCTCGCACTCTCTGAGCCAAAGCTCGACGAGATCGCCGAGTACGTCCGCTCCAGGCGCTCTGGAAGAAGGGAGACGAGCTCCCTCGCCATCAAGGCGATACAAATCGTCCTCGCCCCGCTCGACGTGGCGGTGGGAACGATCCTCGCTATCAAGAACGGCTACGCCCCGTTCCTGCCCTTCTTCCCCTCGAAGCGCGTGAGCGGCATGGACAGGGCCTTCAAGGTCAATGGCGAGTGCGATGGCTGCGGCGTCTGCGCGCAGGTCTGTCCCGTCGGCAATATCACGGTCGGGTGTGGAAGGCCTGCATGGCTGCACAGCTGTGAGCAGTGCTTCGCCTGCCTCGAGTGGTGCCCGCGCGGGGCGATCGGCGCGTCGATGAGCCGGGGAAAATATGTCCATCCCGATGTTCGTGTAGAGGATATCGTCGCCCAGAAAGGAGCGAACCATGAGAATAGCCCTTTTCGGAGCGACGGGGAGGCTCGGCGGCGCCATACTGGAAGCCGCGTTGGAGGCGGGCCACCACGTATCCGCCCTCGTTCGCGATCCGTCACACATCCCCATCCATTGCGAGGCTCTCTCAGTGATCGCCGGCGACGCACGGGATGAGAACGCCGCCCTGCGGACACTCGGCGGATGTGAGGCTGTGATGATTGCCCTCGCCACTTCTGCCTCGAAGAAAGAAGCTGCAGGGAAACCCCTCTCCGCCGCGACGAGGAACATCATAGGGGCGATGGAGCGGCTCGGCATCGTGCGCCTCGTCGTGAGTTCGGCGAAGGCTATCCCCATGTCGGGGGATGCGCCTGACTTCAAGTTCAAAGCGCTTCGCGCCCTTGTAAAGCTCCTCGTGCCGAGGAGCCACGAGGACAGCGTGGAGGCGGTTGGAATCGTCGCGGCCTCGGCACTCGACTGGACCATCGTCCGTGTGGACCGCGTCTCCTACAAGCCCCGCGCAGGATCGGTCTATGCCGGTCCCGTCGACGCCCGCATGCATATAGGGCTCACTCGTGGCGACGCGGCGGACTTCATGTTGCACGAGCTCACGGCGCGGGAGTATGTGCGGGAGGCGCCGGCGATTTGCAGCCGCTGAGGTAAAAGAAAGGACGAAGACGAAGGCAAGCACGCGGTGCCGAGGCGTGCCGATCTCCATCACGCCATCCAAGTCGAGAACCCGGCGCGCTGAGGCGCTACCCCCAAAATAGAATTATAGGCGGTTTGGTAAATGAACGCGATTTTCGCCCAGCTTGCCGCCTTAGAGGGCGATTTTAGGGCATTTGGGGAGACGGCAAGCGCTAGCCGAGGACCGAGACATAATTAACAATTAGTATCACCTAATATCTAGCTACCTGATGACCTAACGACCCGAAAGCCCACCATCCAAAGTGAAGTCATCCCAGGAGTCGAGTTAGGCAAAGTACCATCGCCAGGACCGTAGCCTTCAATATCACATCTAGAAGCTGAGCTTATCCAGTCCCCACCTCTACTGCAGCGGTTTATTGTGCTTGAAGATGTGCAACAGTAATTTGTCAACGTTCCGGCTGGCCATCTAGCCGAGATGTTTGAAACATTGACATTCCCAAATAAATCAAAGTCCCAACAATCAAGATTTCCGCTAAGGTCGTATATTCCTAACTCGTTGGGGGTTAAACTCCCTACAGGGAGAGTACTCATAGTATTGTTTGCATCTCCTCCCCCGCTCCAGCCATACCAGACATAATCGTTTATCGAATTGGTTCCGTTGCTGCCTGCAAAGGCCTTTGTATATCCACCAGTATTGACGCCCCCAACGATGTCTCCCGGAACGGAATCACTCAGTCCGCCCATCATGGCCCACATGTTCTCCATTTCTGTGGGAAGGCGATACCCATTGGCACTCGTATTGATAACTACGGAAGGCAAGTATCCGTTATAAGAACCCCACGTACTCGGGATGGTACTGCCGTAAATGGAATATACTGGTGTTAGTCCTTCCTTTATGCTAAGCATATTGCAGAAATTCAATGCATCATACCAAGAAACCATCTCCACCGGATGATTGCATTCCGAGAAATAGCTAGGGTCTTTTAGACCAGTGACGGCGGCAAATTCCTTTCCTGTAATTAAATTCTGGCTCATGTAGAACGAAGATACTGTACTTAAGTCAGTTGATACTCCATTGCGCTGGAATGTGCCACCAGGAATATATTTTAATATCCCAATGTTGGAGGATTGTAGATCATTGGCAGTCAATTGGGTTCCTGATTGAACGGAAATGCTTATACTGTCCCACGAGCCGGTCAGAACCTGTGTTGTCGAGCCATAATATAACTCATCACCACACGCGGCGCACACATTGGCCTTGAAGGTCGCGGATCCAGTCCCCGAAACGCTTAGAGTGCCTCCCCAATAAGTCGTATAATTTGTGAGCGATCCAGATCCTATTAGATTCTCCGATGCATCGTAGACGATAATCGATACCGAGGCGACATTGCCGTCCCCGGCCAGACCTCGGGCTGCTTTCATAGCTGTGGATGGACTTGGAACTTTCAATGTGACAGATACTACGGACTTTTTTGTACTTGTTGCAGCTTGGCTTGAGCTTGAACTCGGTTGATTCTGAACGCTATTTGAGCAACTAATAAGTCCAAGCTCGACGATGCTAAGGATCGCAAAAATCAGGAGCGTTACTAACCGGATGTTATGCTTCATAGCTGTCCCCCGAGCCCCGGTTCTCGCCAGAGTTCTTCAGGCCGCTTACCTCGACGCTGACCGAGTAGTTGGTCAGCTCGGACACATTCCCTAGCTCGATGATCTCGGGCGATTCATAGGGCTTCTTCCGACTCTGTGTGTCACACCCAGGATTACCAGCAAAGATTTCAGACATGGATTTCTCCTAATAATTCCCTCACTAAATTCCGCACTAAAGCAATCCGTGATTTCCCGGATGACCCCAAGGCCATACCGTCTCGCATCCAATTGTTCCAAACTTCCCCCATTTTACACACCCATACTCGGCCGTCAAGGGCCTCATCCGAGTCCGTTAATTGCTTCGAAGCCCAATAGACGACTTTTAAGCGAAATCGCCGTCCATGCACCCGTTTGCTGACACTACCCCTATCGCCAAATACAGTTCTCATTCAAAAACCTTACGCCGTGCCTGCAACAAGTTCCTCGAGCCGAACAATCCAGCCAAGAACGGCCGCAAATAATTCCTTCGAGACTGCGACCTCCGCTATCTGGAAGACGATGTATCGGGTATGGCAGACGACCTTCGCGCCGATTTTGACAAGCTTCGCCACAGGGTCAGGACTTCGCCGAAGTCCCCTCCCCAGATTCTACCCTGGTCAACTCCTCTAGCCGCGCCCTCTCGTGCTGGAAGTCGCCCTCCTTACCCGCGTCATAGAGGTTAGTCATTTCCTCGCTGTGATGCCCGGTGAAACGGCGGAGTGCTGCCTCGGGGATGGCGCCCCGGAGCTGAGTGTTGTACCAGTGTCGGAGACTGTGGAAGACGATACATCGTTCCTTCCGATCGGTGACGCCGATTTCTTCCAAGGCCGTATTGAAAGCGTCTCGGATAAGGTCACCACGCATGGGCCGGTCGGGATGGTCGAAATCGCAGACGATCCAGTCCTGAGCCGCCGCAGCTGTTGACTGACTTCGCCAATCCTGTAGAGCTTCTATGACGGCTGCTAGAAGGGGAATGTCTCGATTGCTCCCATGCTTGGCCTGGTCATGCTCGCCGTCGACCTCTACGAAGCTTGTATGGTTGCTGGCCCTCTTCGCGTTGAAGTTCACGTCCTCCCAACTCAGGCCTCGAATCTCGCCTAATCGCATCCCGCAGAGTCCGCCGAGGGCTATAGCGACATGGACCCGAGGGGCAAGGCCTCCGTAGTCGAGCAACTTCCTGAACTCCACGACGGTGAGTATTCCTCGCTTCCCGTTCACTTCTTCGTACGGCTTCACGGCGGTCAGTGGATTCCAGAGGATTTTACGCAAGGAGGCGAGGAAGTTGAGGCCAGCGTTCACGCTGTGCCGCGCCATGTTGATGGTCGTCGCCGAGACACCGTCGGCGGCAAGGCTGGCCATCCACTCGTCGAAATCTTCGAGAGTCAGCGACCGAATGCTTCGGCTCTCGAACGTTGGCTTCACGTGCTTGTTGACGATGTAGCCCATGATCTTGCAGTGGGCCCGGCTGATCGACCCGCCACGGGCGAGCTTCCCGCGTACATACTTGGAGTTGTCGAAGTCCAAGAAGTCGAGGAGGAAGGCGATGAGCTCTTCCTTCTTGCTTTCCCCGAGGTTCTTTTTCGTGGGTATCGTGCCGGCGTTGATCTGCTCGATTGCCCAGTTTTCGGCGGCGCCTTTGGAGCTCTGGCCACTAGAACGCGGGGAGGAATGCGAGCCGTCTGGCAGGTGAAAGGCAACGTAGTATTATACATACTTGGAGTTCATAGCTTTGCGGCGAAGAAGCTGGAAGGGCTTTTGCGGCCTAGGCATGCCCGGCCTTCTTCGGTCTTCGTTGGTTTTGCTATTGAAAACCAAAGTATAAACCAAAGGACAGGTTCTATAAACCAGGCTCAGAATCAAACTGGAAAATCTATTTTGTTTTTAGATAGCTAATTAAAAATGCCCAGAGGGGGACTTGAACCCCCAAGCCGGTAAAGGCACTAGAACCTGAATCTAGCGTGTCTGCCAATTCCACCATCTGGGCTTTAGAGCCGTATCCTAGCCCGCGGCGGCGCGGGTGGTCAATCGCTCGATCTGACGGGCCGCGCATCGCGAGACGCGCGGCCCGCGCCTTGACCAGCCTCGCGTGAACTGTACAATGAATTGTTCCGCGAAGCCTGTCGTCGATATCCCTGGGAGCCGAAGATGAAAGCCGCTGTCTACGAGGAATTCGGAAAGCCGATCGCTATCAAGAGCCTGCCCGACCCCGAGCCTGGGGAGAATGGTCTCGTCATCCGCGTCCTGGCGACGGGCCTTTGCCGTAGCGATTGGCACGGCTGGATGGGCCACGACCCGGATATCAGGCTGCCTCACGTCCCGGGTCACGAGTTCGCCGGCGTCGTCGAGGCGGTCGGCAAGGGCGTGAGGCGCTGGAAGGCAGGCGATCGAGTCACGCTTCCCTTCGTCTGCGGTTGCGGGGTATGTCCGCAGTGCGTTTCGGGCAATCATCAGGTGTGCGATCATCAATTCCAGCCGGGCTTCACTCATTGGGGCTCATTCGCCGAGCTCGTCGCCGTCGATTATGCCGACGTCAATGTCGTGCGGCTCCCCGAGGAGATCGACTACGTCACCGCGGCCAGCCTCGGCTGCCGCTTCGTGACGTCCTTCAGGGCGATAATCGATCAGGGAAAGGTCGCCGCG
Source organism: uncultured Spirochaetota bacterium (assembly GCA_963778775.1). Lineage (GTDB taxonomy): Bacteria > Spirochaetota > Spirochaetia > Treponematales > Rectinemataceae > UBA1306. The sequence goes on from CAVZVX010000105.1 coordinate 9,510, forward strand.
GGACAATGGGTGGCCGTGCACGGCTGCGGCGGCGTCGGCCTCTCGGCCGTTATGATCGCCAGCGCGGCCGGGGCCAATGTGGTCGCGGTGGACATCGCCGCCGACAAGCTGGACTTGGCCCGCTCGGTCGGCGCCGCGGCGGTCGTGAACGCCCGGGAATCGAGGGACGTGGTCGAGGCCGTAGTCGAGATCACGGGGGGCGGCGCGCACCTGTCGATCGACGCCTTGGGCAGCCCGGGCACCTGCTTCGACTCGGTATCCTGCCTGCGGAAGCGCGGAAGGCACGTCCAGGTCGGGCTCATGCTCGGCGAGCACAGTCGTCCCTCGATTCCCATGGACAAGGTCATCGCGCGCGAGCTCGAGATCGTCGGCAGCCACGGGATTCAAGCCTATCAGTACCAGCGCCTTTTCGAGATGATCCGTGCCGATAGACTCAGGCCCCGGCTCCTCGTCGGGAAGACCATCACGCTCGAGGAATCGCCTACCGCCCTCGCCGAGATGGATGATTTCAAGGGAACAGGCGTCACGGTCATCGACAGGTTTTAGCCTTCCATCGCGACTGCTGGCATCCTTGCGTACTCGTCCATGCCGGATTAGTATGTGAAAGGCTCGACCAGCGGCAAATTCCCGCGTCAAGGAGCGTTCATGCAGCTGACCCGGTACTCGGGCGACTTATCGACGGTCGATTTCGTCGATCTCCTCGTTATCGACTTGACCGGGGCCCCGCGCTCGATCTCGCTTCCGCGAGCCTACATGACCGAAGCGCGTTGGGAGGAGGGCGTCGGCGTCGACGCGGGAACCTTCGGCTTCTCCGATGAGCCGGAGAGCCGCTTGGCCGCCGTCCCGGATGCCTCGGCCGCCTTCGTCGAGGAGAAGGACGGCTCCAGCATCCTCCACGTACTCTGCGACCTGCGGGACGACGAGGGTAGAGACTTCGCGCAGTGCCCGCGGGCGCTTGCCCGCGCCGCCCTCGTCGAGCTCGCGTCGTCGGGCTTGGCCGACGACGCGATGATGCTGCCCGAGCTCGAGTTCTTCGCCTTCGACGAGGTTCGCTACGCGACCGGGATGGGCCGCTCGTATTATTTCGTCGAGAGCTCCGAGGGAATCGGCGAGGGCCTCGACGACCTGCCGCGTTTCGGTCCGACTCAGGGAAGCCTCAAGTCCGGTCCCGAGGATCGCCTCGAGACCCTCCGCATGAAGGCCGTCATAGCCCTCGAGGCGGCCGGCATAGGGGTAAAGTACCATCATCACGAGACCTCCGCGGCCCAGCTCGAGATCGAGCTCGACTTCGCTTCCCTGCCGGTCGCCGCTGACTCGATAGTCCTCTCCAAATGGATAGTCAAGCGCTGCGCCGACGAGCTCGGCCTTTTCGTGACCTTCATGCCCAAGCCCATCCAGGCTTTGTCCGGCTCCGGGCTCCATATACATCAGTACTTGTCTACCGGCGGCTCCCCGATTTTCTCGGGCGAGGGCCTCTACGGGCTTTCGCCGCTCGCCTTGTCGTATTCGGCGGGTATCCTCGAGCACTCCCTGTCCGGCTCGCTGCTCGCCTGGGCCTGTCCAAGTACCAACTCATACCGCCGCCTCGCGGCCGGCAGCGGGGCGCCCTCCGTCGCCTCGCTCGCCTCGTCCTCGCGCGCGGCCGCGATCCGCGTACCGGGATACCTGAGGCGTGGCCAGGAGCGCATCGAGTTCCGCGTCGGCGACGCGACATCCAACGCGCATTATTTCCTGTCGGCCATGCTGCTCGCGGGAATGGACGGCGCGAAGCGCGCCCTGGACCCGGCCGCGATGGGTTTCGCGACCGACCCCGATCCGGATGTCCGAGGCCATGATGCGATGCAGCTCCCCTCCGATCTGATTCTCGCGCTAGGCGGGCTAGCGGCAGATTCGGCCTATCTTGCTCCTGTCTTCCCGCCCCAACTTCTCGAGTCATGGGCGGCCGCGAAAGGGAAGGACGCCGCCTACGTCCGGGCCGCGCCGGTTCCGCAGGAATATGAGCTCTACTTCTGAATCGGCCGGGGGACGCGTGACGACCGCATCGCGAGTGGATACCATCCGCGGTATCGTCACCTGCGCGATGGCCGAGGGGCGGTCGGCCCTCACCGAGCTCGAGGGCATGGACCTTCTCGACGCCATGGGCCTCGCGACGCCGCGGCGGCTCTTCGTCCGGGACGCTTCCGAAGCGGGGAGGGCGATCGACCGCGACGGCGCCGCAGGCTCGGCCGTCGGATTTCCGGGGGATAAGGTCGTCGTCAAGGTGGTGAGCTCCGCCATCCTGCACAAGACCGAAGTCGGCGGGGTCAGGATGGCGCGGAATTCCCCGGCCGGGGTCGAGGCCGCGGTCGCCGAGATGGAGGCGAGATTCGCCGGGCAAGCCGTAGAGGGCTATTCCATCAACGAGTTCGTCCCTTTCGAGTCGAGTCTCGGCCACGAGATAATCGCGGGCTTCCGCCTGGCGCCGGACTTCGGCCCGATAGTAAGCGTCGGATTCGGCGGCATCTACGCCGAGTACATGGCTGGGGCCTTCAGACCCGGGACCGCGACTATCCTTCTATCGCCCGCGACCGCCGGAAGGGAGCTCATCGATCGCGAGCTTTCGCGCAACGCGTTGCAGGCCATACTCGGCGGGGGCCTGAGGGGGACGGGACCGGCCATCGGTCCCGGCGTCCTCTCCGATCTCGCGGCCGCCTTCGTCCGCGCGGCTCCGATGCTCGCCTCGGCCGGGATACTCGAGTTCGAGGTAAACCCCTTCGCGCTGACGGGATCGGGCCCTACGGCCCGTCTCGTCGCCCTCGACGCCCTCGCGAAGCTCGGGCCCCTGCCGGCGGGCCTCGCGTTGACCGACTCCGCCGGCGGGGAAAGCCGCATCGTGAACCCGAAGGCCGAGGCGCGCCCCCTGGCCAAGATCGAGCGCCTCCTCAAGCCCGCGAGCGCGGCGATCGTGGGAGTTTCGGGGAAGGCGGTCAACAACGGCAGGATCATCCTTCGCAACATGCTGAAGAACGGCTTCGATCCGGGACGAATCTACGTCGTCAAGCCGGACGCGACCGAGATCGAAGGCTGCCGATGCGTACCCGACGTCGCCTCCCTCCCCGAGAAGGTGGACCTTTTCATCCTCGTCGTGCCCGCCTCCTCCGCTCCCTCCGTGCTCGCCGACCTCGTCGAGTCGGACAAGGCCGAGTCGGTGATCGTCATACCCGGCGGCTTCGAGGAAAAGGCCGGAACGGAAGCCATCACTGCCCGCATGGCCACGGCCCTCGAGCGCTCGCGCGCGAGCGGCGGCTCCTCGGGGGGCGGACCCATCATCGTCGGCGGCAACTGCCTCGGGGTCCTCTCGGCCCAAGGTCGGTACAATACGCTCTTCATCCCCGAGCACAAGCTGCCACGGCGGGAAGGCCCGCCCGACCCGGTCGCCCTGATCTCCCAGTCGGGAGCCTTCGCCATTACGAGGCTCTCGAAGCATCCGAGACTCGCGCCCGAGTACGTCGTCACCTGCGGCAACCAGATGGACGCGACCGTGGGCGACTTCCTCGAGTACCTGTCCGCGGACGAGTCGATACGGGTCTTCGCCGTGTATATCGAAGGCTTCAAGCCCCTCGACGGCGAGAAGGTCCTCCGCGCCTGCGCCCGCATAACGTCTACGTGCCGTACGGTCATCGTGTACAGGGCCGGACGCAGCGCGGCGGGCGCGGCGGCGAGCGCCAGCCACACCGCGAGCATCGCCGGCGACTATCCGGTGACCCGCGCCCTCTTCGCCCAGGCGGGAGCGATCGTGGCGGAGAGCCTCGACGAGTTCGACGACGCGCTGGCCGCCTTCACCTTGCTGCGCGGCAAGGAGCGCGGCGGCAGGAGGCTCGGGGCCCTCTCCAACGCGGGCTTCGAGTGCGTCGCCGCGGCCGACAACCTCGGGGCCCTCCGGCTCGCCTCGCTCTCGCCCGAGACGAGGCGACGCCTCGGGGCGGCCTTCGAGAAGGCGGGCATCGGCGAGATCGTCGACGTGCACAATCCCCTCGACCTGACGCCGATGGCCGACGACGAAGCCTACGAGGAATGCTTCCGCGCAATCCTGGACGACCCCGGAGTCGATTGCGGCCTCGCGGGCATCGTCCCCCTGACGGCGGCGCTTCACAGCCTCGACTCGGGGCCGGACTACGCCGGCGATCTCGGCCGGGAGGACGGTCTGGCCGCCCGATACGGCCGGCTCATGGCGCAGACGATCAAGCCCTGGGTGGCCGTGGTGGACTCGGGCCCCCTCTTCGATCCCCTCGCCAGGGCCCTCGAATCGCGGGGAATCCCGACCTTCAGGAGCGCCGACCGCGCCCTTGCGGCCCTCAACCTCTGGGCAGGCCCGCAGGGTACTTGTCTCCCATGATGTTCTTTCTTGACAGTACAAAAAAGGCGTGTTAGCGTTTCGCCGACTGATCGGTCGGCGTATTTCGACAAAGCCATAGGAGTCAGTAATGCAAATTCGAGCTATTGCCAAAGCCGCTGTCTTCTGCGCGCTCGCCCTGATCTGCCTCTCGTCGGCATTTTCCGCCGACTCGGCCGTTGCGGCCCCGATCAAGATAGGGGCGATATTCGGCGTAACCGGGCCCGCCGCCTACCTCGGAGCCCCGGAGGAGAAGACGGCCAGGATGCTCGTCGACGACATGAACAAGAACGGCGGGCTCCTGGGCAGGCAGGTCCAGCTCATAGTCAAGGATTCGGGCGCGAGCCCGGAGAAGGCCATCTCCTTCGCCAAGCAGCTCATCGACGAGGACGGCGTCGTCGCCATCATCGGCCCGACAACTTCAGGCGAGTCTTTGGCGATCAAGGACATCTGCCAGAAGGCCGGCATGCCGCTCATCTCCTGCGCCTCGGCCGAGACCATCGTCAATCCCGTCGCCAAGTACGTCTTCAAGTCGCCGCAGAAAGACAACTACATCGTCGAGTGGCTGTACCAGACGATGAACAAGATGGGCATCTCGAAGATCGGAGTCATCGCGGCGAACACGGGCTTCGGGAACGGCGGCAAGGCTCAGCTCGAGAAGTACGCCTCGAAGTACGGGATCGCCATCGCCATATCCGAGGTCTACGACGCCAACGCGACCGACCTCACGGCTCTCCTCACGAAGGTCAACGCGGCGGGTGTGCAGGCCGTCGTCAATTGGTCGATCGAGCCGGCCCAGGCCATAGTCGCCAAGAACATGAAACAGCTCAAGATGGGGCAGCAGCTCTTCCAGAGCCACGGCTTCGGCAACATCAAGTACGTCGAGGCCGCGGGCGAGGCGGCCGAGGGCCTCATCTTCCCCTGCGGCAGGCTCATCGTCGCCGACCAGCTCCCCGACTCGAACCCGCAGAAGGCGCTCCTCGTCAAGTACGCCTCCGACTACAGAGCCAACTTCAAGGAAGACGTGAGCACCTTCGGCGGCCACGCCTACGACGCCCTCTCCATCCTCAAGGCCGCGATCGAGTCGACGAAGAGCACGGACGCGGACAAGATCGTCGCGGCGATCGAGGGCCTCAAGGATTTCTCCGGCACCGCCGGCATCTTCAACTTCTCGCCCGAAGATCATAATGGCCTGCAGATGGACTCGATCGTCATGGTCACCGTCAAGAACGGCAAGTTCGTCCTATATACGGGGAAATAGGCAGAAGTGTAGAGATGTATCCACGGGGGCGCCCAGGGGGCAGTTTAGCACGCAAAACCAGGTTTCCCTGATTGCTCGAATTTTTGGATTCGTCCCATTCGAACGTCATACCATATAATATGGGCCATGCAGCATCTGGATTTGTTGATTGAGCTCATCGCTATTATTTCGGGAATAGCGGCAACTACTGTCACGGTCTATGTGTACTCGCAGCACCACACGCAGCTACTGCGAATCTTCGCAATTCTGAACGGTGCGCTTTTCTGCCTGGCTTTAGGCTTCGCCCTCTCAGGTACCGCCTCGGCGATGCTTTGGCTCGTGGCTGGCTCGGCCCACGAAGGCAAGGTACACCAATGGACCTCGGCCCTTGATTTCATCTCGCTCCTATCGCGGAACGTGGGCATCGCCGTGATGACCCTCGTCGCCCCGCGCTTCACGGCGAGCATATACGAACGTCAGGCTTCCATTTGGCTGCAACGCGAGAGTCTCGTCGCGGCGGCCGTCCAAGTCATCCTATTCATAGCCTTCCTCGCTCTGCCGAGCGGCGCAATCTACATGGTTGTCGGCACGGGGCTTTTCTTCCTTAACCTCGCGGTTTGTCTCGGATACGCCGTCTTTCTCGGCCGGGAACGGCGCTTGTCAAAAGGCGGCTTTGGCGTCTCTCCTCTCTTCGCGATTTATGCTCCAACGCTTCGACGCTTCTTTATACTGACGTCTTGCTTTATCCCCCTGTTCATTGCCGATATCCTCATTTCCAACCTGCCGCCGACTCCGCTCATCGCGATCGTCCGCCACACCTCGCTCCCGCTCTACTTCCTCCTGGTCAACATCGGTCTTATGTCCCTGCTTAAGCATGGTCTTGATCATCCTCCCCTCCTCGAGGGGGACAGAGTCAGCGATTTTGGCAAGGCTACCTTCAGCCTTACCGACCGAGAGGCCGAGGTCCTCGAGTACATCTTGGACGGCTACACGATCAAGGATCTGGCAAACGTTTTAGATATCTCCCCCAAAACAGCCGAGAACCACCTGTACAGTGTTTATCAAAAGACTGGCGTTACAAACCGTATCCAACTCTTCCAAGCCTTCAACAACCAGCGCCGAGAGGTTTGAAAGGCGGCTACTATCTATCTGGGGAGTTTTCCTCAGTCGATTAGGGCCTTTCCCTCATGGCGGCCCGCTCAAATCGAGCGCATCTTTCCTCTCGAAAGGCGCGAGCCTGAAAGTTGCGGCCACGCCCAGGAGGATTTTACCATGCCAAGTGCGGCCCGGCGCCCAAAGCGCCAGAATATTAGGAGAATGATCGGTATTTTTCTGGTGATCCTTTTCCCGGCCATCTATTATTATTTCTCGCCCTATATATCGATAATGGGAGCGGTTCAAGGGGTTATCGCAGGGAGCCTATTCCTTTTCGCGCTCCTCTTTCTTAGCGCCCTCGCTGTCGGGCGAGCCTTCTGCTCCTGGGCTTGTCCGGCCGGTGCCCTTATGGATCTGGTAGCCACAGGAAGGCCCAAGCCGATCAAACGAGCACGACTACATCGGATCAAATACCTGATCTGGGCCCCATGGCTCGCAACAATTCTTTTATTGATATTTCAGCACCGAGGAGCGCTTCGCCCTGATCCGCTTTACGCCACAGAGTCGGGCTTCTCGGTATCCTCGGTACCCAGCCTCATCATGTATTTCCTGGTAGCTCTCGTGTTCGCCGGAATATCCGCCCTTGTCGGCCGGCGCGCCGCATGCCACATATTATGCTGGATGGCCCCCTTCATGGTACTGGGCCGGAGCCTCTCGACGGCCATGGGCTTGCCCGCGCTGCGGTTGCGCTCGAATCCAGCCACATGCACTGACTGTAAAAACTGCGAGCGCGGATGCCCGATGGGTCTTCCCGTCAATTCTCTAGTCAAAAAAGGCAAGCCCGATCACATCGACTGCATCCTCTGCGGCGAATGTGTCGACCGCTGCCCATCGAAGTGCATCGCCTATGCCTGGGCAAAACCTCAAAACGGGAGGGCGTCATGACAGCGCGACATGCTAGACTATGGCATATGATCGCTAGCCTCGGCGCCATGGCGTTTTTTGGTTGTTCGACCTTTCGTCCGCTCGCGGTTCCGGTCATAGCCGCTCAGGAGTCAAACCTGCAGCAAAGACTCAATGCCATACTCGCCGCGGCCATAAACGAATATCGCCTGCCAGGGCTCCAGGCGGGCATTCGCTTCCCCGACGGCCGGACGGTCCTCGCCTCCGCAGGTACGGAAGACTTCGCGCGAAAGGGCCGACCGATCGGTGACGATACGATGTTCAGGGTGGGCAGTACGACCAAGATGTTCACCGCGGCCTCGATCCTTAGGCTGCATGACCAAGGTCTCCTTTCGCTCGGCCAGAGCATCGATCGATGGTTCCCTGAGCTCCCCTGGGCAAAGTCGGTCACCGTGGGTGAGCTTCTCAGGCATCGCAGCGGTCTTCCCGAGACGCTATTCACGAATTTCGGAGTCCTCTTCGAGTCGGGCTTGAACAGCGCCAAAGTCTGGAAGGCTCAAGATATCGTCGATCGTACCATGAAAAGCATCAAGGTTGCGCCGCCATCGCAAAGAACCTTCGTTTATTCCAACAACAATTACGTGCTTCTCGGCCTTGTCGCCGAGAAGGTTTCCGGTAGGAGCCTCGGCCAATTTCTGGAAGATGAGTTTTTCAGACCGCTAGGCATGAAGGATACGACCCTGCTCCCGCGCGCCGGAGGCCCACCAGCGAAACTAGCTTCCGGAATCGATGAGTATATTCCTTTCGGTCCTCACGTCATTGGCGCGGAAACGACCTGCTGGGACTCCCTGGCCAACGCTGCGGGCAGCCTCGGTTCCACTTCTGCCGATCTCCTTCGTTGGCTTGATTCCCTGCTCAATGGCAAAATTCTTTCAGCAGCAAGTATGGAGGAGATGCAGAGCTTCGAAGATGCTCGGAATAATGGCCGCGACGAGGATATCGTCGGCTACGGCCTCGGTCTGGCGCGTTACGCCTTGGGCAATCTTAGCCTCGAGGGTCATCCCGGCGCGGGCATGGGCGGCGCATGCTTCCCCTTCTACGACCCCTCAACCGGAATCTCGGTCGTGATCTGCTATAACTATTCCCGCAAGGACGATCCCTCAGGCAAAGCGCTATTGGCCAGAATATTCGAGTTAGCACGGTCGGAGAAGTGATGGCCGGAGGGATGCCGTTTCCCCGGTCTTGCCCGGCTCTTCCTCCGCCACGGCTTTGGATGATGCGCTAGTATAGCGAGTACTTGCCGCATTGCCGTGTACCTATTTATAGTAGTGCACTCGATATACGCCTCAGCACATTAGGAGGATACTCATGCGAATCGCACGCATCGCCAAGGCCGGGGCCTTCTGCGCACTCGTTTTGACCAGTCTTTCATCGGCCTTCGCCGCTCCTGCGGAAGATCCCATCAAGATCGGCGCGATCTTCGGCGTGACCGGACCGGCCGCCTACCTCGGCGCCCCGGAGGAGAAGACGGCCCGGATGGTCGTCGACGGCATCAACAAGAACGGCGGCATCCTCGGCAGACAGGTCCAGCTCATCGTCAAGGACTCGGGCGCGAGCTCCGAGAAGGCGATCTCATTCGCCAAGCAGCTGATCGAAGAGGACAACGTCGTCGCCATCATCGGCCCGACCACCTCCGGCGAGTCCATGGCGATCAAGGACCTCTGTCAGAAGGCGGGCATGCCGCTCATCTCCTGCGCCTCGGCCGAGGCGATCACGAGCCCGGTCGCCAAGTACGTATTCAAGGTGCCGCCCAAGGACAACTACATCGCCGAGTGGATCTACCAGACGATGAACAAGATGGGCATCTCGAAGATCGGAGTCATCGCCGCGAACACGGGCTTCGGCAACGGCGGCAAGGCCCAGCTCGAGAAGTACGCCTCGAAGTACGGCATCACGATCGCGATCTCCGAAGTCTACGACGCCAACGCGACCGACCTCACGGCCCTTCTCACCAAGGTCAACGCGGCGGGAGTCCAGGCAATCGTGAACTGGTCGATCGAGCCTGCCCAGGCCATCGTCGCCAAGAACATGAAGCAGCTCAATATGAGCCAACAGCTCTTCCAGAGCCACGGCTTCGCGAATATCAAATACGTGGAAGCCGCGGGCGAGGCAGCCGAGGGCATCATCTTCCCCTGCGCCAGACTCATCATCGCGGACCAGCTCCCCGACTCGAATCCCCAGAAAAAGCTCCTGATGAAGTACAACACCGACTACAAGGCGATGTACAAGGAGGACGCGAGCACTTTCGGCGGCCACGCCTACGACGCCCTCAACATTCTCAAGACGGCGATCGAGACCGCGAAGAGCACGGACGCGGACAAGATCGTCGCGGCGATCGAGGGCCTCAAGAATTTCTCGGGCACCGGCGGGGTCTTCAGCTTCTCGCCCGAGGATCACAACGGCCTGCAGATGGACGGCGTCGTCATGGTCACCGTGAAGAACGGCAAGTTCGTGCCGTATAAGGGGAAATAACCGCAGGGTCGATGCCATATGCCGCCCCAGCTCATCCTGCAGTATATCGTCTCAGGCATCATCTACGGCAGCATCTACGCCGCGGTGGCTATCGGCTTCAACATCATCTATAACGCGACGGGCATCATCAACTTCGCCCAGGGGGAGTTCGCGATGCTCGGCGGGATGATCGCTTCCTCCCTCGCGGGGCGGATGCCTCTCGTCCTCGCGATAATGGCCGCCGTGGCCTTGACCGCCCTCTTCGGGGCCGCCATCGAGAGGCTCTTTCTCCGCAGGGTCGCGCGCGGCGGCGTCCTCAAGATGATCGTCACGACGATTGGCCTGTCCATCGTCATCCGCGAGGGGGCCCTCCTCGTCTGGGGGGAATCGGTCCGCACTCTGCCCTTCTTCAGCGGCAACGAGGTCAGCTCGGTTTCCTTCCTCGGCGCGAACTTTTCGCCGCAGGTCTTCTGGGTCGTCGGCGTCACCGCCCTCGTCGTGGCCGGCCTCACGGCCTTCTTCCGATTCACGATGATGGGCAAGGCGATGCGCGGCTGCTCGGCGAACCGCGAAGGCGCGAGCCTCTGCGGAATCGATCCCAGGCGAATGGTCACCATCGCCTTCGCCCTGAGCGCGGGGATCGGCGCCGCCGCGGGCTGCGTCGTCGCTCCCCTCACGCAGACGCACTACGCGATCGGCATGGGCCTCGCCATCAAGGGCTTCACGGTCGCGGCCTTCGGCGGCCTGGGCAACAGCGTGGCGGCGGTCGTCGCCGGACTCTTCCTCGGCATGCTCGAGTCCTTCTCCATCGTCGTCGTCCCGGAAGCCTACAAAGACGTCGTCAGCATCTGCGTCCTCCTCCTCGTGCTCTTCGTCAAGCCTTCGGGACTCTTCGGTTCCCGCGCGGCCGGCGCGCTCAAGGATTACTGATATGGACGTCAAGCCCCGGCAGTCGGCGGGCGCGGCGCGCTACCTGCCGGTCATCCTGCTCGCGGCCTCGGCCTTCCTCCTGCCGCCGCTCCTGACGGCGGCCAAGGCCGCCTTCCTCCTGACCCAGCTGACGATGTCGGCCTACTACGCCCTCGCCTCCCTCGGGCTCTGCGCGCTGATGGGCTACGCGGGGCAGATATCCCTCGGGCAGGCCGGCTTCTTCGCGATAGGCGGCTACGCTTCCTCCTTCATAGCGACGCGAAACCTCGCGTCCGTCGCCGCCGCCCCCTTCGCCAAATTCCTCGACGCCGCGGGCCTCCTGACGCGGGGCGTCGATCCCTACGGCAATGCCCTGCTCTCCCTCAACCCCTGGATCGCCTGTCTCTTCGCGGTCCTCCTCGCGGCCGGAGTCGCCGCCCTGATCGGCACGCCGGTGCTGAAGCTGAAGGGCCACTACCTCGCGATGGCGACCCTCGGCTTCGGCCTGGTCATCGAGAAGATAGTCCGCGGGACCAAGGCCTTCGGCGGCGCCGACGGCCTCTCGAACGTCCCGGCCTTCCCGCTCTTTCCGGGACTCGTCGTCACCGGGGGCCGGGCCGCGCGCGTCTCGAACTTCACGATCTCCTGGGTGATACTCGCCCTCGGCCTCCTCGCCCTCGTCAACCTCGTCGGCTCGCGCGCGGGCAGAGCTCTCCGCTCCCTCCGCGACGGAGAGGAGGCGGCCTCCGCCATGGGCGTGGACGTCGCGAAGTACAAGCTCAACGTATTCATCCTCGGGGCGGTCTACGCGGCGGTCGCGGGCATCCTCCTCACGCACTACAACGGCAGCATCGGCCCCGGCGAGGCCAACGTGATGAAGTCGGTTCGCTACGTCGCCATCGTCGCGGTCGGCGGGATGGCGAACCTGACGGGCACCCTCGTCGCGGGCCTCGTCCTCAACTTCCTCTCGCTGCGCGGCGTTTTCGGCAGTTACGACGACGCGGTCTTCGGCATTGTCCTCATCACTCGTCATGCTCTTCGCGCCGGAGGACCGCGCGCCGCGCCGCGCCGCGCCGCGCGACCGCGGGAAAGGGGCCGCGAAATGAGCCTTCTCGAGGTCGCGGCCCTAAGCCGCTCGTTCGGGGGGCTTCGCGCCGTCGACGACGTCGGCTTCGGCGTCGAGGCCGACCGCGTCACGGCCGTGATCGGCCCCAACGGCGCCGGAAAGACGACCCTCTTCAACCTCATCGCCGGAAGCCTCGTCCCGGATTCCGGGAGCGTCGTCTTCGACGGCTCGGACATCACGGGCCTCAAGCCATTCCGCGTCGCGCGCAAAGGCATCTCCAGGACCTTCCAGGGGATCAGGCTCTCCAGGCGGATGACCGCCCTCGAGAACGTGATGATCGGTCGCCATTCGCGCAGCCGCTCAGGCTTCCTTTCGGGCATGCTCGCCGCTCCCTGGACCAGGAGCGAGGAGCTTTCCATCCGCGAGGAGGCCATGAAGGCCATCGAACTCCTCGGCATCGCCGAGTACAGCGACAAGGAGACCGGCTCCCTCCCCTTCGGCATCCAGCGATCCGTCGAGCTCGCGCGCGCCATCGCCGCCGAGCCGAAGCTCATCCTCCTCGACGAGCCGGCCTCGGGCCTCAACATACGCGAGACCTGCGTCCTCTGCGAGCTCATCGCCCTGATCCGGAGCAGGGGCATCACCATCCTCGTCGTGGAGCACGACATGTCCCTCGTGATGGACGTCTCGGACGAGATCGTGGTCCTCGATTTCGGCAGGAAGATCGCCCAGGGGACGCCCCGCGAGATCCAGTCCAACCGGGAAGTGATCGACATCTACCTGGGAGAGGACGATGCTTAAGGCCCGCAGCCTCGAGGCCGGTTACGGGGCCTTGAAGGTGCTCAAGGGCGTCTCGCTCCACGTCTTCCCCGGCGAGATCGTCGCGATCATCGGCGCGAACGGGGCGGGCAAGTCGACCCTCCTGGGGAGCCTCGCGGGGCTCGTGCCGCCCATGGCCGGAAGCGTGACGCTCAAGGGCGAGGACGTCACGGGCTCGAGGCCCGAGAGGATCCTGGCCCTGGGTTGCTCCCTCGTCCCGGAGGGACGAAAGCTCTTCGCCCCGATGACCGTTCGGGAGAATCTCGAGCTGGGCGGCTACGCGATCCGTCGCCGCTACGGCGGCAGCAAGGGCAGGAAGGAATCGGAGGCCGACCTGGATTCGATTTACGAGCTCTTCCCCCTGCTCGAGCGGCGGGAGCGGCAGCTCGCCGGCACCTTGTCGGGGGGCGAACAGCAGATGCTCGCCATCGGGAGGTCCCTCATGTCGCGGCCCGACCTCGTCATGCTCGACGAGCCCTCGATGGGCCTCGCCCCCCTAGTAATCAAGGCGATCTTTTCGGCCATAGCTTCCCTGAGCGCGCGAGGGAAGACGATCCTCGTCGTCGAGCAGAACGCGAAGGCCATCCTCAAGATAGCGAGCCGCGGCTACGTCATGGAGACCGGGAGCCTCGTCCTCGAGGGGACGGGGCCCGAGCTTCTCGCGAACCGCGACGTGCAGCGCGCCTACCTCGGCAAGGAATACTCGTCGATCGACGACGAGGGGGAGGGTACATGACTCGAGCCGACCCGTACGAGCTGATGGAAAGGGCGGACCTGGAACAGGCCCAGATCGAGCGCCTACAGGCGACCCTCAACCGGGCCTGCCAGAACGTGGCCTTCTATCGCGACAGCTACAAGCGCCTCGGGATAGACACCGAAAGGATAAAGTCCCTGGCGGACCTGGCCGAGCTCCCCTTCACTACGAAAGAAGACCTGCGCGTGAGCTACCCTTACGGGATGTTCGCCGTCCCCCTCAAGGACATCGTGCGGATCCATTCGACCTCGGGCACCACGGGCAAGCCGGTCGTCGTCGGCTACACCTCCGGCGACATCGCCGCATGGGCCACCCTCGTAGCCCGCGTCCTCAGGGCCGCCGACGTCACTGAAGCCGATCTCGTCCAGATCGCCTTCAACTACAACCTCTCCTCCGCCGGGCTCGGCTTCCATTACGGGGCCGAGAAAATCGGCTCCTCGGTGGTGCCCTCCTCCGGCGAGAGCGTGGGCCGGCAGCTCATGGTCATGCGCGACTACAAGACCACCGCCCTCGTCGGGACCCCGAGCTACGCCCTCCATATCGCCACCTACCTGCGGGACCAGGGCATCCACCCCGAGGAGCTGCGCCTGCGTACGGGGCTCTTCGGCGCCGAGAGCTGGAGCGAGGCGATGCGCGACGAGATCGAGCGCGGCCTGCATCTCAAGGCCTACGACAACTACGGCCTCACCGAGCTCATGGGCCCCGGCGTCTCCTTCGAGTGCTCCGAGCGGAACGGCCTCCACGTCAGCGAGGACCACTTCATCATGGAGGTCGTCGACCCGAAGACCTCGAAGCCCCTGCCCCCCGGCGAGGAGGGCGAGCTCGTCTTCACGACGATCACGAAACAGGGCTTTCCCCTCATCCGCTACAGGACGGGCGACATCTCGGGCGTCATGGAAGGCGATTGTCCCTGCGGGAGGAAACTGGCGCGGATGCGCCGCGTCTCCGGGAGGGTCGACGACATGATCATCGTCGACGGCGTCAACGTCTTCCCCTCCCAGATCGAGGACGTCCTACTCAAGGTGGAGGGCATCGAGCCCCACTATCGGATCATCGTCGACCGCGAGGACGGCATCGACTCGGTCGAAGTCCAGGCCGAGGTATCCGGGGCCTTCCCCTTCCTCGACGAGGCGGCCAAGGTGGAGGGCCTGCGCAGGCGCCTGGCCTCGCGACTCGAGGAAACCCTCGGCTTCCGCGCCCGCGTCAGCTTCGTCGAGGCCGAGAGCATCGAGCGCTCCGAGGGCAGCAAACTGCGGCGCGTGGTGGACCGAAGGCCAACGTAGGTCCTCGCCCAATTAAAGTGCCGTTCGCCCTATCGCCTCCGATTCCATGTCCTCGACCTCATTGGTACCTACTTCATTACCTACTTAACTGGGTACTGCCAGGAGTCCGTTTTTTGCCATGCGGCGTCCCGGCCGAAAGACAGGGGCTCGAGCTTCCTCTCCGCCTTGAGGCTCTTTATCGTCTTTCTGATGAGATCGAGACTCGCCTCGGGGCAGGCCGAACGGATCATGGAAACCGAAAAAGAGCCTTCGCGACCGTCGATCCATTCCAGGATCCGAGCGGTTTTTTCTCCCCGTCGCGGGACGAGCCCCTCGGCGCGAACCTTGAATATGTCGTAGGCCTGTTTCAAGGTGTACAGGAGATAGTCGATATAGGGCCATGGATCATGGCGTCCCTCATGCCAGCCCTTGGAGCTTTGCTCGAGGGTTTCGTAGTAGCGGTCCTTGCTTTGCTCTATCAAGCCCTCGATGCTGATGTATCTGCCCGCCTCGTAGCCGTTTTGAAGAAGGGTCAGCACCAGGAGCAGACGCGAGACCCTGCCATTCCCGTCCCTAAAAGGATGAATGCACAGGAAGTCCAGATTGAGGGCGGCGAGCGCGACTAGGGGATGTACTACGCGATCCTTGATCGCGAAGGGATAATCGCCGATCAAGGCGTCCATCGCCTCCGGAGTATCCTTCGCGGCGACAGTCTTGAACCGGATGCGCTCTCTGCCGTCAGGATACTTCTCGATGATATCGTTGTCCCGCTCCTTGTAGAGGCCCGCGTCCCAGATGTCGCCCCGCGCCATGGCGTGAAGGCTTTTGATGACTTCCTCGGTGGGGGGGACCGATTCCGGAGACTCGTAGATCCTGTCCAGCGCCCTTCGATAACCGCGTACCTCCTCCTCGTCGCGATCGCGCATGGAGCCCTGCCCCTGCAGAACCGGGACGATTCGATCGGCGTCGATGGACACTCCCTCGATGCGGTTCGAGGAGATCGAGCTTTCGATTATCGCCGATTCTTTTAGTCGTTTGATCGCATCCGGAGCGCTGCGTTTATAGAGCTCTTGAAGTCCCTTGAATTCGCCGAGGTCCGCGAGTAACCAGGCGCTGCGGAACGGAAGCTTTTCCTGCCGCGCCAAGATGCGGAAGCTGGGCGAAGCTGGAAAGGCGGCGTTCATGTCGAACCATCCTACTCCCCGTCCCGACAGCTGTCAAACGATGGGGCTGATCAACCACTCGACACGGCGCATCCCAAAAGGCGCTCGACGCTTTCCCTCTTCCCGGAAAGCGGCGCATGGATTATCCTGGCTCGACAGCGAGGCTAAACAATGGCATCCGATGAAGCAGTACTCCTCGGGGACGAGGCGATCGCCCTGGGCGCCGTCCATGCGGGACTGGGCGCGGCCTACGGCTATCCGGGCACTCCCTCCACGGAGATACTCGAGTACCTGATAAAGCTTTTCGAGGCGGGGAAGGGTCCCCGGGCCGCCTGGTGCGCCAACGAGAAGACCGCCTACGAGGAGGCCCTCGGCGCTTCCTTCTCCGGCAGGCGCGTCCTCGTTACGATGAAACACGTGGGCTTGAACGTCGCGGCCGATCCCTTCGTCAACTCCGCTCTCGTCGCGATCAAGGGAGGGCTGGTCCTGGCCGTCGCCGACGATCCCGGCATGCACAGCTCGCAGGACGAGCAGGACTCGCGATTCTACGCCGAGTTCGCGATGATCCCCTGTCTCGAGCCCACCGACCAGGAGGAAGCCTACGAGATGACGCGGGAGGCCTTCGACCTTTCCGAGCGCTTCCAGGTTCCCGTCATGATCAGGATCACGACGCGCCTGGCCCATTCCAGGGCCGGGGTGAGGACGAGGACGCCGCGCGCGGCCAATCCATTGGGCAAGACGACGGACAAGGCCGCGTGGATCCTCCTACCCGCCAACGCCCGCAGGCGCTATGACAGGCTCTGCTCCATCCAGGGCGAGCTCGAGGCCTGGTCCGTCGCCTCGCCGTGGAACGTCTCGGCGGCGTCGCCATGGAATGTCTCCGCGGCCACGCAATGGAACGTCTCGGCGGCCTCGCCCTGGAACGCGGCCGAGGCGCCCGGCGGGGACAGGACCGCAAAGGCTGGCGCGGCCGATTTTGCCGTCATCACGGGGGGCCTTGGCCGCAACTATTTCGAGGAAAACCTCGCCGACCTGAGGGCCGAGCTGGGCGAAGACAAGCTGCCGCAACGTCTCCACATCGGAGCCTATCCCCTTCCCGCCGCGAAGATCCGGGAGCTCGCCGCAACCACCACGCGCATCCTCGTCATCGAGGAGGGGGCGCCCCTGATCGAAAAGGCGGTCCGCGGCATCCTGAGCTCGGGCGTCGTCGTGTCCGGCAAGCTCGACGGGAGGCTTCCGCGCTCGGGCGAGCTCAATCCCGACAACGTGCGCGCCGCCCTGGACCTGCCGCCGAGAACGAGCGCGAGGCTCGACCCGCCGCCCCTGCCCAACCGGCCGCCCCAGCTTTGTCAGGGCTGTCCCCACGCGGACAGCTATTCGGCCGTGGCCAAGGCCGTCGAGGGCCTTTCCCTGTCGGCGATCTTCGCCGACATCGGCTGCTACGCCCTCGGGGCCCTGCCGCCCTTCAACGTCCCGGAGGCCCTCGTCTGCATGGGAGCCTCCATCGGGATGGCCGTCGGGGCCGCCGAGGCCGGCTACGAGCACGTCGTCGCCTTCATCGGCGATTCGACCTTTCTCCACTCGGGCCTGACGCCCCTGGTCGACGCGGTATCGCGCAACGCTCCGGTCACCATCGTGATCCTGGACAACTCGATCGTCGCGATGACGGGGGGGCAGCCGACCATCCTTCCCTCGAGCCGGCTCGAGGAGATCGTCAAGGGCATCGGCGTCGATCCGGCCCACCTCGCGACCATCGACGCGTCGCGGGCCGCAGCCGAGAAGAACGTCGAGATCTTCCGCCGAGAGATAGCCTACCGCGGAGTCTCGGTCGTCATCGCCCGGAGAGAGTGCCTCGAGGCGATAAAGGCGAAGAAAAAAAAGGGCGCCCGCGCCGCCGGCGCGTCCGAGGCGGCGGCGGCCGTCGAGGCAGCCTGCGCGCCGGAGGACGCCGAATGACCTACGACATCGTCCTCGCCGGGGTCGGAGGGCAGGGGGTCCTTTCGATAGCCGCCATCATCGCCGGAGCGGCCATGTCCGACGGGCTCAAGGTCCGCCAGTCCGAAGTGCACGGCATGGCCCAGCGCGGCGGCGCCGTGTCCGCTCACCTGCGCATCTCCGACGCCCCCATCCATTGCGACCTCATAGCCTCGGGAGGCGCGGACATGATCCTCTCGATGGAGCCCGTCGAGAGCCTGCGCTATCTTCCTTACCTGAAGCCCGAAGGCGTCATCGTCACGGCGGCGGAAGCCTTCGTCAACATCCCCGACTACCCCGATCTCGCGCAGATACTGAAGGCCATAGAGCGCCAGAGCAGGAGCCGGGCCGTCGCCGCGGCGGCGATCGCGAGGAAGGCCGGGTCGGCCATGGCCGTCAACATGGTCATCGTGGGGGCGGCGAGCCCCTTCATCCCGGTCGGCCGCGCCGCCATCGAGGCGAGCATAGCCCGCCTCTTCGGCGCCAAGGGCGCCGCCCTCGTCGAGACCAACCTCAAGGCCTTTACCGATGGCAGAGCCTCGGTCACCGAGGCTTGATGCCATGGCCGCGAAATACTGGGACGAGAGGGCGGAGACCATGGACAGGGCGGCGATCGAGCGGCATCAGCTCGAGAAGCTGCGGGAGGCCGTGGGGCGAGCCCTGAAGACCCCCTTCTACCGACCGCGCCTCGAAAGCGTCGGCATCAATTTCCCGGCCGATATAAAGAGCCTCGCCGATCTCTCGCGTATCCCCTTCACGACCAAGGATGACCTCAGGAAGGCCTACCCCTACGGAATGCTCGCCGCCGAGCGCCGCGACATCGTGCGGATGCACGCCTCTTCCGGCACGACGGGCACGCCTACGGTCATCTACCTCACCGCGAAGGACGTCGCTCGCTGGACCGACTATCTGGCGCGGTCCCTGACCGCGACCGGCGCGGACTCGAGCGACGTCTTCCAGAACATGATGACCTACGGCCTCTTCACCGGCGGCCTCGGCATGCATTACGGCGCCGAGAGGATCGGCATGATGGTCATCCCCGCGGGACCGGGAAACACATCCCGCCAGCTCAAGCTCATGAAGGACTTCGGCACGACGACCGTCCATGCGACGCCGAGCTACCTCCTCCATCTCCACTCGAAGCTGGCCGAGGAGGGCGTCGCCCTCGGCGACCTCAGGCTCAAGCGCGCCTTCTGCGGCGCCGAGCCCTATACCGAGGACACGCGCAGGAAGATAGAGGGCCTCTTCGGCATCGAAGTCTACAACTCCTACGGCCTCTCCGAGATGAACGGGCCCGGCGTCGCCTTCGAGTGCGAGCGCCGCGACGGAATGCACCTCTGGGAGGACGGCTACATCCTCGAGATAGTCGACCGCGATAGCCTCGAGCCCCTGTCCGACGGAAAGGTGGGCGAGATGGTGCTCACCATACTCTGCCGGGAGGCCATGCCCATCCTGCGCTACCGGACCCGCGACCTCAGTTCCGTCTACGAGGGCCCCTGCCTCTGCGGCAGGACGCATCGGAGGATAGCCCGCATCATGGGCAGGACCGACGACATGCTGATAATAAACGGCATCAACGTCTTCCCCTCCCAGATCGAGGAAGTGATAATGGCGATGCCCGAGGTGGGGAACAACTACCTCATCCTCGTCGAGAAGCAGGGCACGCTCGACCGCCTGACCGTGAAGGTCGAGGTCGGGCCCGGCGTATTCGCCGACGATTCGAGGCCGCTCAACGCGCTCCGCGACAGGATACGTGCGCGGCTCCAGGC
>CAVZVX010000106.1:0-7407 GCA_963778775.1 uncultured Spirochaetota bacterium
GGTACCATCTATCGCGATCCCAAATCATCCCCAGGGGCTCGACTTCCCTCGGGGCCTCTTTCTCCCTGTAGGGCGAGCCGTAGGTCAGCATGACCCTCGAATGCGCGAGGATGGCCCGAAGGTAGACCCCCAGGATGCCGCTCTCGGAGACGGAGTCCCCTGCCGTCGCCCCGCGCCCCTGGGCGACCAGCGGATCGCCCAGCTCGGGGTGGAGGAGATCCGGGGGAACTTTCTCGAAGCCGATGATCTGCGATGCCCTCTCCATAGTCTGGCGGGTTTCGAGCGGCAGCGCCGCGAGGAGCTTGCGCTCCGCGAAGTCGGCTTCCTTCGGGAAGGGCGCGACGCGGAGCCTTCGCATGAGGATCAGGCCGAGGAGGAGGGAGACCGCCTCCTCCGCGCCCAGAGTAACCGGAGGGAGGAAGTAGCCTTCGCGAAGCCGAAAGCCGCCCGTCCTGCCCATGTCCGCCGAGATCGGCACGCCCAAGCCGCTCAAGACTTCGATATCGCGATACACCGTACGCACCGATACCTCGAAGCGCGCGGCCAGGTCCTTGGCGGAGACTATTCGTCCGCCTCGCAGGAGGAGGAGGAGGCCGAGAGCCCTGTCGAGCCTATTCATCCGGATTCCTCCTAAAGTATGACAAGTTCTGACACTTCCAGCCAGTATATATATTACTGCCGAGAGACAAATGATGACAGGACGGCGATGAAGGAGGGAATGAGCATGAGCGCAGCGACGATAATGAACGGCGTTTCCGACGATTTTACGCGCATCTCCCGCGATGCCGGCGGGGCGCGAGTCGAATACAGAGCGGCGGCCTGCGAGGAGCGGCCGGCGCGGCGAAAGCATCTGCGTTATCGCGAACAGCTCCGCGTCCCGCCATCCTCGAAAAAAATGAGCGTGCTCGAAGGCACCGCCTGGGTCACCATGGGAGGCCTCGATTATGTCCTTATCGACGGCGATTGCATTTCGGTCTCCGGAAGGAAGGGCGACGCGATCATCTCGGCCCTGGGAGAGGAGGGCATAGTCATCGAACTGTCCTGATCCTCGCTGAAATGGAGGATGGATGAATACTCACGTCGTACCTATACGCGGCATAAATGTCGGCGGAAAAAATCTCGTTATGCCAGCTCAAAGGCATCCAAGAGTCATATCAGCAAGATTACTTTGTAGTATCGATATGAGTTGGCGCTCCGACCACTGGGTGTCAAGAGGCCCATGCGGTCGTAGTATAGATGATCGCTACAAGAGATGCCGAAGAATTGGCAGAGTTCGCCTATTCGATAATGCTTTATTTTACTCACGGTTCGATTATACAACCGAAACGAACTCGTGGGGCGCGATCACGAGCTCATTCGAGCCAGCGGCGCACGCCGCGAGGATGAGGAATGAGAGCGCCAGAATCAGGACGAGGGCGATGCCTTTCATTATCTGCTCCTTAGGATTCAGTTTTCGATCTTCCCCACGGTAGCGCAGTACAGCACAAACTCGTCCACGCCATCGAGACCGAAGAGGGCATCCATCGCAGTTTGGTCATACGCCCCGATCGCGCAGGCGCCGCAGCCCGCCGCCTCGCAGGCGAGATAGAGGTTTTGGCAGACATGACCCGCGTCAATGGCGACGAGCTTGGGCGAGGCAATGGAGTAGCGCCACTCTGTCCGGTAAGGGATCGCCGACCAGGCGAAGACGACCGCGGCTCCGTAGAGCTGGTCCATAAGGGCCTCATGCAGGGCTTCCTTCGTGGCTCCTTTGCCAAGATCGAGGGGAAGGAGCTTATGGGGTTCGGGCAGGTAGCGATAGAAACCGGGGATGATACCCTCGACCAGGTCCAGATAGAGGTAGGTTTCGAGAGGATGCCTGGCCCCGGCCGAGGGGACGGCGCGGAAACTGTACTTGGGCTTGAGTTCGCGGAGGCCCTGGGTGGCCCAAAGCAGGAGGGAGAGATCCTTAGCGCTGAGTGGCTGGGACGAATATTTACGCCTGGACTTCCGGCTCCGCATGCAGTCGAAAAAGGACCGGTCGAAGCCGCTCAAGGTCTCGATGGAAGGAAGCTCCACCAGGGCTGCGCTACGATTCCAATCCTTGTGAACCGGAGGTGCCGCGACTTTCAGGCTCTGGTCGGTATTCTCAAAATCGATCTGGTTCCAGTGGACCTTGAGCGCATCCCGGTCAATGCCCTTCCCTGCTGCCTTGTTTCCCATCATCTCCCCCTTGCGGTTTGGTTCTTCGCTGGGGAGCGCCCGCGCCGCTACGCTACGCTACCAGAACGGTATGCCACGTCGCCGGCAAATTCGGCAAGGCTCTCGACAAGATGGCGCCACCGAGCAGTGCCAAATCGTTATTCAGGGTCCTTTGGCCTTCAGTCTCCGCGGCCCATTCATCATGAAGAGGACCATCCATACGCAGAGGCCGAAATAGCCGGAGTGCCAGACGACGAAGCCGATCCCTCCCCAAGTCGCGAGGTCCTTCGTCTCGTGGACGACGAGGCGTCCCTTACAGCGTGCATGCCGGTCCTGATTGCTGGTATGGGAGTCTCCATTCGCAATTGGGCAATCGCGTTTGGCCAGTATTCGATGGGCAGGTGATAGAACAGGGAGTAGCCGGAATAGCCGACGCAGAAGACGGTCATCATGACCGTGAATATCCTGAAGAGCCTTAGTTCGTTGATGGATTGCCTGTCAGTGAGCGCCTGGACCCGCCGCAGTTGGATGATCACAAGCGGGAGGATGGAAAGGAAGGCGAAAAAGAGGTAAGGCGTCTTAGTCGTCAGAAATCCATAGAATCGACCACTCCGAAGGCCGGTTGCCATGGGAACTTCCTTGTTTATCTGGAGCAGGGAGAGCATGATAAGCGCGGCCCATGAGATTTCGGCGAGGATCGCAAGAGTCCTGATCAAGAGCGAACTGTTCGCGGGCGAGTCGAACCACGCCAATTGGTCGAGGTAGCTGGAAATGAAGATAGAGCGATAGAGAGCGACCATGACGTAGATCGCGCCGAAGATGCGCATCCGTTTCCTGTAGCGCGCGTGCTCGGCCGGGGCCGAGGTTCTCGACCTGGAGAAGATGACGGCAGCGATGATGAGGTTCGCGACATTGATGGCGACGATGATGCCCCACCAGGTCCATGCCCAGGTCCATTGTGTAGCCGGCATTTTCAATCACCTCCAAATAAGCCGAATACTCCTCTTAATATAGCCGAGATTGATACCGTCGTTCTTGACCATACCCGTCAATGCCCGATACGATCCTTCAATGCTGATCGCCATCGGTTCGACGAATCCAGTAAAAATCGCCGCAGTAGAAGAAGCGGCACGGCATTACTGGGCCGAAGCTTTATGCAGGGCTGTAGAGGTTGACACCGGCGTCTCGGCAATGCCAATGAGCGACGAGGAGACCGTGCTCGGCGCACGAAACCGAGCAGAGCACGCCCGCACGTTTTTGGGAGCCGATATAGGGATAGGCCTCGAAGGCGGGGCGATGGAGACGTCTTGGGGTCTCTTCCTAACTACCTGGGTCGTCGCCATAGGCGCAGACGGGAAGATTGGCTATGGTTCGAGCACGCGAATGCGCCTGCCCAACGAAGTGGCCGAGGCGCTCCGCGGCGGGGCGGAACTTGGTCCCACTATGGATCGCATCACGGGACGTGTGAAGAGCAACCATTCAAACGGGGCTATCGGCCATTTCACGCACAACCTCGTTCTCCGGAAAGACGCGTTCCTTCATGCTGTCGCCTACGCCCTCGTTGTCTTCGTGAACGACGACTATTCGACCTGATTTCGATCGGTCAGGATGACCTGCCGTCGGTCATGTGATTGATTTCCGTATCGCCCGCACCGAAGGACCCGTAGCGGGGGGAATCGATAATTCTGAACGGACAGTCGGCCATCAGGGTTCTTTCCAAAGGGTCGTTCGGCTCTTTGCGGCGCGTCCGATTTTTAGCAGGCGAAACCCGATCAGCGTATGCCAGACCACGAAGAAAACGCCGCTCGCGGCTATCAGAATAACGCCGACCCCCCCTATCCGCGAAGAGGAGGTAGCCCATTTACGCGCCGACGCCGTCCTAGAGCGAAAAGCGCGATTCCGACAATAGCGAGGACGGCGGCGAGCCTCATGGGGCGGCGCTCTTTCGCCCGAGCTCGACATAAAGAGCCAGGAATATCGGGATCAAGAAGGCGAGAGCCGCCGCGTCGAGGAGGTAGGAATCCAATAAGCCCAGGAGCCCATGATACCGGAATAGCCGCAGCCAGTCGTCCAGTGCGCTTGGCGGCGGCCCAATAATCGCGACGACGACCAACTCCACGATCCAAAGGGCCACAACCACCAGTGCGAGCGCGCCTCCTACTCGCGTGAATGACGCTTCGCCCGGCCCTTTTTCAGCCGGTATTTCCCAGTTTCGACTGTACTCCCTCGCATTCCGTGTCCTCCCGTCAGACTCGGTCGGGACGACCGGTCTTCTCAACCGCTCGGATCGCTGCTCCGCCTTCGGTTTGTCCTTGTTCCAAAGGTTGCGCTTCCTCAGTATCGGATTAGGCTCAAACCTGCGGACCCTTGCCGATGGCCATCTGTCCCTTGTAATAGCGCAGCTTGATCCCGCCCGAGACCGCGATGAACGCGGCCACCCCGTCGCGCTTAATTGTGCAGAGGTTGAAGACTTTCATGTTGTGGGGCAGGACCTCTGCGCGATGCGCGGAGGGCTGAAGCTTGTTGCAAGGGAAATCGGCGCACTCGAAACAGAATTCCACACCGGCATTCATCGTACAAGAATAGGTCTCGCAGGTTCCGTCAACGACCGGGCAGAGACCGTGAACGCTTCTGCAGCCGGGACAGGGAAGTTTCTCCCGCGGGATACCGCTCTGCACCATCCGTTCCAGCAGCTGGGGATTGTCCCTGGTTTGATAGAGTTCGCAGATTCCACAATCAAGTCCGCAAGTCCCAACTAAACTTTCCCGATCGTTCATGCCCTTTTTCCTCCTCTGGTTTTTCCGAGAATAGCAATCTATCCATGCTCCTGACCGGAGGAGTGCGCCCCACTCCTCCGGTATGTCGGTCCGGAGACGGCGGCGAGGTCACCCTCGAACAGAATCGTAATGTTGCACTGAATAACTCAAAAATATCTAAAATCACCGCGCTCTTGTAGCCCCCCAATGGGAGTTTCGATATCTAAGTGAAAGAAGTCGACGTATCGGCGAAATTGTTCGCAAGGATAAAAGGCCAGGATGCCAGCTATTCAAACCGGCGATGGAACCAAACGGGAGTGCTTCTCTCGACCAAGGTGTAACTGCAATTTAGCAGAGACATCCCGTTGATGTAAGGCTTTAGATAAGGGCGATATTGCTGTCATCATGGAAGACTATGCCGAAGACTCAATTATAATGACGGCAGACGGAGCACGCGTCGGCATCGAAGTCATTCGAAATTTCTTTATCACCATGTTTTCTGCTTTGCCAAACTCGAAAGGGGCAAATTTCGACTACGAAGGGGCAGCCAAGTTCTCTACCGCGGGGAGTTTCAACTACGGGCGGCTCGCCTACTTCGCCTTCAGCTCGACCGACAGCGCCACGAACCTGGCTAGTGCGCTGAACGCATCCTTCAGCTATGGCGGGCGTCGGGAAGCCTGTCCCTGTCTGTTGCCCAAAAAGCGACATTGGCCGCATCCACGATCAACTCCACCATAATCGGCGGCGGCTCCGGGTCGAATACCGCAGTCACCAGCCTCGATGGCTTCCTCAATTTTATCCACACGGGAGGGACCTTCTCCAAGGACAATCCCGGATCCCCGATATCGTACACGCTCAAGTAGTCTCGTCCGGCCTGCTCTACTCATTTCCGCGGTGATACACCTTACGTAGTATGTCTGTCGCTTCGGCATAGCACTTGAGCGCAATCGCCCAAGTACTCCAGCGGGTGGGTAAACGTTTGGAATACGACGGCGAACAGTGGAGGAGTCGTAAACGGAAACATCAATGCCAGTACCACCACTACCTTCCAATCGGATCCAAATATCGCCAAGCTCAATGTGTCCGACCTGCACGTCCTCCTCACCTGCAATCCGGGATACGCAACCTGGGGCTCTGGTGACTATACAACATCGACTCAAGTGGCAGCTGGTCAGTTTATACTTACCATCCCTCTTGCCGGAATAACCCAGGCGAGGTATTTCCGGCACCTGGACTTGGTCCGGCGGAACGAACCCGAATACGCACTCGGCCGAGACGATCAACCTCGGCTATGCCGTGATTCCCAATTTTACCCTTAAGACTCTCGATCAGCTTGTCGCTGCCGTCCCGTAAGATGATCATGGAGGCGAACTCGGGAATCTATTTTTTATTTGAATGAAAATGTGAAGAAGCAATGGAGTTCTACGCAAAAGTATTTGGAGGTTCGATTTCGATTACAACCGTCGGCCAGTCGCCGATGAGCAAGATGTTTGGGCCGGAAAAGCAGAAGCTCGTCATAAACAGCAGGATCGACAGCGGGTAAATTCAAATCTCGGCATCCGACTGGCTACACCCCACAAGGTCTCCACAATTCGGGAATATGGTTTGCGCGTACCTGAATGGAGGCACTGGGATTCGAGGAGTTGAGGCGCAAGGCGTACAAGCTGATCCTCAGAGAGGTGTAGCGCGGCAAAATGCAAGCTTCCGAAGCTTGCGATTCGCGAGTAATTCGACCTTCGATATATAGCCGATCGGCATGGATATTTCTTACTTTCTGTTCATGTTGCGGATAGTGGCCCGCATGCCATCAGGCGAGGAGCGAACATGGAGGAAACGAAGGTTTTCGTCGTGGCCAACGAGGTCCTGTTGGCCCTTATCAAGCAAATAAAGAGCGCCCAGTGGGATATGGCGGTACCCGCGGAGATGACCTGGCAACCCGATCAGAAGCTTCGCGACATCGTGAACTACCATATCTACGACGATGCATGGGTCCCGGATATGCTGGCCGGCAGGACGATGGCCGAGGTAGGGGACACTTACGACTTCCTGCGCTCCACTACCGACAGCGTCGCCGAATACGAGAAATACAATCGCCGCGCCAATAAAGCCGTCGAGAATTTCGCAGGACTTCGATCGCATCGCGCATCTATCCTACGGCGATTATACGACCCGCGAATATCTGACGCATATCACGCTCTATCGCGGCTTGCATATCTTCGATATCGCGAAGCTCATCGGCGCCAAAATCCAGGTTCCGGACGCGCTCGTCCAAGGCCTATGGGAAATCGTCGAGCCCCAGGCGCAGGTCCTACGCGACATGCACGTGATCGGCGCCGAAGTGCCGGTCCCGAAGGACGCCCCGCTGCTCGATCGCCTGCTGGGACTCACCGGCCGCCATAAATAGCTCTCAAGGCGCGCGAGGCCGGATCTGGCTAGGCCGGCCTTCGGATTCCTCCGTACCGGCTATTTT
>CAVZVX010000107.1:0-19474 GCA_963778775.1 uncultured Spirochaetota bacterium
CACCGAAGGATGGCCGAGACAAGGACGAAGGACTCAGCGTTTTTCGCCGGATATGGATCGGTCGGGCTTTACCTTTCGTCCATTAGTTCGCATTTTTGCACGAGGGAGGCAGCCGGATCATGGTCGCGATGAATGAATCCGCGGAGCCGACAGTCGACGCGGCGCGCCGCAGGATCGTCGCCATCGACGCCCTGCGCGGCCTCGTCATGGCGCTCATGCTCCTCGATCACGCGCGGAGCGGATGGAACGAGGGCTCGGGCATAGATCCCCTCGATCTCGCGAGAGGCTTCCCCTTCCTTTTCCTGACGCGCTGGATCACCCATTTCTGCGCGCCCGTCTTCGTGCTCCTCACCGGGCTCTCGGCCGGGCTCACGCGGGAAGCAAGGAAAGAGACGGCGGGCCAAGCCGCCTCCCGGCTCGCCAGGCGCGGATTATGGCTCTTCTGCTTCGAGCTCATCGTCATTTCGCCGCTGTGGGGCAGGGTCATCTTCCTCAACGGCATCATGTTCCAGGTGATCGGAGCGATCGGCGTTTCGCTCGTCGCTCTCGCCCTCCTTCAGATGATGCCTCGGGCCGCGGTCGGCTTCGTCGGATTATCGATCATAGCCTTCCACAACCTGATTCCCGACCGCTCCTTCGCCACTCCCCTCGGCAATCTTCTTTGGGGACTCCTGCACCAGAGCGAGCTTGTTCCCTTCGCCCCGGGATGGGGGGTGGTCGTCCTCTATCCCGTGCTTCCATGGATCGGCGTCATGGCCTTCGGCTACTGGCTCTCGGGCCTCTATGCGACGACGGAGAGAAGGCGGAGGCTCGCCCTCGCGGCTTCAGGCCTTCTCTTCATCGCGGCCTTCATCGCGATTCGCGCGATGAACGGCTACGGCGATCCCCGCCCCTGGCAGCGGCAGGCCTCGGCCTTCGTCACCCTCCTCGATTTCATCAAGGTGGAGAAATACCCTCCCTCGCTTCTCTATATCCTGATGACGCTGGGCCCCGCCCTCCTCTTCCTGGCCTTCTTCGATCGCCTGCGCCTCGCGACCGAGCATCCTCTCATCGTCTTCGGCCGCACGCCCTTGTTCTACTACCTAGTCCACCTCGTCATGCTCGCCGTTGTGTTGATACTCGCGGACACCCTGCTCTTCGCGTTCCGGATCGTTCCGAGCTTCGGGGCCATACCCTTCGCCTTCCCTCTCGGCTGGACTTACGCGGTATGGCTCTCCCTCCTCGCGCCGCTGTACTTCATCTGCCGCGCGCGGGATCGCGCGGGACGGCGGCGGCCTCGTTGGTGGCAGGCCTGGATGTAGAGATCGCCGGGCAATGGAAGCTATTCATGAACGCCCGCCTCGGCCGCGTGCCTAGCGGAACGCCGGCTCTCGCGAGCGTCGAATCATGAGGCCGATGCCGAGCCCCGACGCGGCGAGGATCAGGCCCGTCACGGTGAATATCGAGCCATAGCCGAGGGTGGCGGCCAGCGAGGCTCCGAGCACCGGCCCTACGGCGTTCGATGCCGAAGAGATGGAGCTCGTGAGTCCGTATACGCTCCCCTGCTTCCCCGGCTCGATCTGGAGCGCGATCAGCGCGTTGGCCGACGGCATGTCCCCTCCGATGAAGAAGCAGCTGACGATCCTGAGAATCAGCAGCTCGAGCGGCGAATGGACGAAGGCTTGGGGTATCGTGAAGACGGCGGCAGTCACCATGCAGACGACGAGAGTCCTCCGGTAGCCGATCCTATAGCTCAGCTTGCCGAGGCTCGCGGCCGCGACGGCGCTCGCAAGCGCGCCAACGCCGAGGATGACACCGGTAGTCGTGCTTACCATGCCGCTGCTGCGCGTTATGCTCTGGATGAAGAGAGGGAGGAAGGGAGCGACGATGGAGCCGGCTATCTGGTCGGCCGCGACGACGGCCATGAGCGCCCATAGCGCCTTCGAGCGCGCCAGGGGACTGAAGTCCGGGATCAGGCTCTTCCATATGGACTTGCGATCCGTGGGCGGAACGAAATCGTCCCTGGCGAACTTCGCGATGATGATCCCGGCCGAAAGGAGGAGGAAGGAGGTGGCGAAGAAGGTCACTCGATGGCTGAATGCGTCCGAGATGACGCCGCCGAACATGGGTCCGAGCGAGGCGCCGAGGAAGACCGCCATCTGGAGGAGGCCGAGCGCGTAACCGGTCTCCTCGGGCGGCGCGATGGACGCGACGAGGACGGTCGCGGCGGCTATCGTGCCGGTTATGCAGCCTTGGATCGTTCTCAATACAAGCAGCTGCCAGGGATCGCTCACGAAACCCTGAAGGACGAGGACTGCCGCGCCTCCGAACATGGCCCGCAAGAGCATGGGCTTGCGCCCGTAGTTATCGGCGAGGCTTCCCCACATCGGCGATAGGATGGCGAAGGCGATGGAGGGCAAGGCATTTATCATCCCGGTCAGGTACTTGATCCGGATCGGGTCGCTTACCCCGAGGTCCTGCAAGTAGAAAGGTATGATGGGAGTCGATGTGGAGAAGCCCGCGATCGCGAGCATTTCCCCAGCCCATATCGCATAGAGAGTCGTTTTCCATTGGGGTCGATTCGGCACGGCTTGCATAGGTCCAGCGGGAGAAGCTATCAGGACTATGCCTCGTTCGGCGGATGAATGTCAAATGGTGGGATCCCCGTTCGAAATCGAGGCTCATGGGCTTCCGTAGCCGAAAGCGGCGAAGACGGCGCGAGCCTCCGGCGAGGACAGGAATCGCGCGAAGGCCGAGACGGCGGGTTTGGAGCCCTCACCCTTCATGACTACGAAGCCTTGCGTGATCGGCGAGTAAAGGGAGGGATCGACCGCGAACCAGTATTCCCCTTCCTTGTCATAGGGCTTTACTTCCTTGGTATATAAGGCCGATTTGTTCACGAAGCCGGCGTCGGTGCTCGTCAACGTGAATTGAAGAGCCTGAGTAACCGTCTGGGCGAGGACGAGCTTGGATCTGACCCGGTCTAGGATCCCTGCCTTCAGGAGCGCCTCCTGGGCAGCCTTTCCATAGGGGGCCGTCTCGGGGTTGCAGTTCGCGAACTGCGTCACGGAGGGATCTGCGAGCACGGCGAGCCCTTTGGACAGGTCCAGCTTCTTGGTCGTCAGGAATATCAGCGTGCCGACGGCGTAGGTCTTGACGGGGCCCTCGGTATCCCCGGCCTCTGCGAGCTTCCGCGGGAATGAGGTATCCGCCGACATGAATACCTGGAACGGCGCTCCGTTCATGAGTTGCGCCACGAGGGCTCCCGAAGAGCCGAAGGTGAACTCGGCTCGATAGGCCGGATAGGCCTTGGAGAAAGCCTCGCCGAGCGCTGGCGCGACCGAGCTGATATTGGCCGCGGCGGCGACCGATACCGTTTCCTGCGCGACCGCGAGCGAAAGGCAGAGAGAAAGCGAGAGAACGATGAGAAGATGTCTACGCACTGCGCTTACCTCCGACGATGGCGAAGATGATTATGGCAATTCGTCGAAGCGAGGACGCTTGGCGGAATCCGCGCGCCTCGAATGGGCGCAAGTGGAGCAGAGACCATAGACCAAGAGCTGCTTGCCGCGGACTTCGGCTCCGCGGGGAACGGCGATGCGAGGCATCGCCTGATCGGCGAGGCACGACATTCTCCCGCAATCCAGGCAAAGGAAATGCGGATGCCCGCCGGGGCATCCTTCGCTCCTTCCGAGATTGACGAAGTAGCGGAAAATGCCGTCGATGCCCTGGACTCCATGCGACCAGACCGGCTTCCTTCAAGCGCTTGAGAGTGCGGAAGATCGTCACGCGGTCGAAGTCGACGAGAAGATCCGCCAGTTCGCGATGGGAGAGAGAGCGACCGGCGTCCAGCATGGCCGACAAGACGCGTCGCCTAACCTCCGTAGATCGCAATCCCGCGACCTCGAGCAGCGCCGAGGCATCCGAACTCATGGCCATGGAGGGTTTATAGCATCGTCTTCAAAGTAATGCAACTGAATTGCAATTAATTAACGGAGGATATATGCTGATTACCTATGGAAGACATAGCGCATTTTCGATATATAGGGATAATCCATAGTCCCCATCTCATCCTGATCTATCACCTCCATCGAGGCGAAGGATATTCCTTGGAGGTTATTCCCTTCTTCGACGACTCACCGCATGGGATATTCGCCACTCGTTCTCCAAAACGCCCGAACGCGATAGGCCTGTCGATCCTGCGCCTCCTCTCCGTCGAGGGCGCGCGGCTGAGCTTCGCGAATCCGGATATGCTCGACGGGACGCCTGTGCTCGATATCAAGCCTTATGTGGCCGCCTTCGACAGAGTAGATCCGGAACGCGAGGGCCCGCCGATCGAGCCCCGTCCACGGCGCGTCAGAACTCCTCGAAGTCGGAATCGGTTTCCCTCGGCGCGGGGACCAAGGCCAGCGTCCTCGGCCTCGCCTGCGGGGCTTTCCCTTCGCCCTGCATCCTCGCGGGCTTACGGACTCGGCTATCGGCATGGACCGGAACCGCGACCTCAGCGGGCCGAGACTCCGGTTTCGCCCGCGTCGCCGATTCCATCTTGAAGAACCCGATCGCGGAGGCGAGTTGCTCCGACTGCCCCGACAGCTCCTCCGACATGCTCGCGAGCTCCTCGCTCGCGCCGGCGTTCTGCTGCACGACCGTATCGAGCTGCATCATCGCCTTGTTGATCTGATCGATCCCCGAGCTCTGCTCCTTCGAGGCCGCGGCTATCTCCTGGACCAGGGAGGCGGTCTTCCTTATATCGGGAACGATGACCTGAATGATCTCGCCGGCGCGACGAACCGTCGCGACGGTATCCTTCGAAAGCTTCGTGATTTCGCCGGAGGCGTTCTGCGAGCGCTCGGCCAACTTGCGCACCTCGCTCGCCACCACGGCGAAGCCCTTGCCGGCCTCGCCCGCGCGCGCCGCCTCGATGGCCGCGTTGAGGGCGAGAAGATTCGTCTGGCGGGCGATTTCTTCTATGATCCCGATTTTTTCGGCGATCAGGCTTATCGCCGCCACGGACTCTTCGACGGCCTTTCCCCCTTCCTCCGCGTCCTTCGCGGTCTTGAGGGCGATGCCTTCGGTGGCCGTCGCGTTATCGGTGTTCTGCTTCACCGAGGCCGACGCTTCCTCGACGGAGCTCGATATCTCTTCCGTGCTGGCCGCCTGCTCGCTCGCGCCCTGGCTCATTTCCTGGGCGGTCGCGCTGATCTGGACGCTCCCCTCGGAGACCTGGCCCGAGGCGGTCAGTATCCCGCCGACGATTTCCTTGAGGCTGGCCTGCATGTCCCGGAAGGCATGGGCGAGCTCGCCGATCTCGTCGCTTCGGCGCAGATTGTAATCGTGGATGACGAGGGTGAGATCGCCCTTCGCGATGGCCTTGGTAAAGGTCACGACCTGGCCGATCGGCTTCGTAATCGAGCGCGACAGGAGGATGGCGACGATCAGCGCGAACAGGGCGCCGATAAGGGTGATCGCCACCAACAGTATGGTCGCCCTCGAGCCTCCCGCGGAGTTGTCGGCGGCGGTTTCCCTGGCAAGGTCCACCTTGGCCTTCACGAGCTTGTCCAGGGAGGCCTGCAGCGCCGCGGCGACTTCCGAGGCGGGCCCGTCGATGAACGCCGTGGCTTCGGCGCGTTTTCCGGCCCGGGTGAGGCTCATGATCCGCGCCGCCGCCGCGGAGTAGGCGTCGAAATTCCTGCGATATTCGGCGAAAAGACCCTGACCGAGCTCGGTGACCATCGTAGATTTGAATGAGGCATCCGCGGTGCCTATCTCGGTCCCGAGGCGCGCTATCGCCGCCGAGGCGGCAGCCCAGGATTTCTCGTCCTCCGCCGCGGCGAAGGCCCTGACGTTAACCCGCGTGAGCTCGAAATCCTCGACGATGGCGATGAGGTCCGAGAGCGGCTTAGCCATGCGTTCGTACAGATATCCGTCGGCGCTCGCGACGCTTCGTATCTGAACGATGCCGAGCGCGCCGACGAGGACGCTCAGGGCCACTACGAATGCGAAGGCGGCCGCGAGCTTGCCGCCGATCTTGAGTTTCATCGTACACCTCCGCGTTGAGGTGACCATAGTTTATTTTCGCTGCCATGCCAGATGCACTAAAGTTCATAGGCCTAATACCCAAGAACTAGTACACCCGCGCCGCCGAGCGCGGATCAGGAGATATTTATGCGTTCCTCGGTCAAGAGGCGGATGAACTCTATCCGCGAGCCTACGTGGAGCTTGCGGAATATCATGAATAAATGGCTCTTCACCGTGGGCACCGCGATGCCGAGTCGGAAGCCGATCTCCTTCGACGACAGCCCTTGGGCGACCATGCGCGTAATCTCGATCTGCCTCGACGTGAAGCCGAGCTCCGACAGTCGCTCGACCCGGCGCGACGCCGAGGGCGCGGACCCGAGGATCTCGGGAGCCAGGCTCTTGACGTATTCCACGAGATTCGCGATCGTCCTCTCGCGCTTCTCCTCGCGGGAGCGGTCGAAGAATATGACGATCTTGGAGGCCAAGGAGCCGCCGTTCTTGAAGAAGGGAATGCTGAAGCAGTCGCATGGAAGCGGCGAGCCGTTCTTCCGGATGAAGTACATCCGCTCATGGAAGAAGCCTATCCTGGCGTAAGTCTCGTCGGCGCGCCTCAACATGGCATCGTCGCGATCGCTCTCCTCCATGCCCGCCAGGTGGGCGATGAGCGGCAGCCCGACGAACTCGCCGCGCTCGAACCCGAAGACGCTGATCGCGGCCTCGTTGCAGTCGCACACCGTCCGGGAGGGGCAGGCGACGACGAAGGCCGGGTCGGAGATCCCGGCGAGGATCCGATCGGCGAGGCCGATCGACGGGTCGGCGAAGGGGGAAGAGTCTTCACTATCGGCCAGGCGTCCGACGAATAGATAGCCCCGCGGCTCCTCGCCGGAGCCCGCGAGGGGGCTGATGCTGAACCTGACGCGTACCTTCTTGCGCGACCTCGTGAGGAAGGCGACCTCCCCTCCCCGTCTTTCCCTCGATCCTCGGACGAGACTCGCTATCCGCCTGCGCTCCCCCGCCTCCACCAGCATGGGCAGGCGCTTCGTCGCGAGCTCGCCTTCCGAGTAGCCGGAGAAAGCCGTTGCGCAGCGATTTGCCATCGCCACCCGCAGCTCCGAATCGATGACGAGGACGAGTTCGTCTACGCAATCCATCAGCTCGAGGAGGGTCTCGTCGTCGTAAATACTGACGGAATTCATGCTGGGGCTAGTTTATCGAACGACCATATCTCCTATAGGCCGCGATAGTCAACTCAAATTCCCGCCGCGTCGCGAAGGGCCCTGATATTGGCCGGAGGAACGCTCGGATCGATCGAGCAGCCGGGCGCAAGGAGGAACTTCCCGGTCCCGCCGAGCTCTATCGCCTTCAGCGCGGCCTCGCGAACCTGGGCAGGAGTGCCGGTTCTCAAGACGCCATCCTCGTCGAGGCCGCCGATCAGGGCGAAGCTCGAGCTCTTCCTGGCGGCGGACAGGTCCGGGTTGCCCTGCCCGACCGAGGCCCAATTGAGCGCGCGCACCGGATAGTCCTGGATCTCGTTCCAATAAATGTCCGGCCCGCAGGAGTGCAGGATGTTGAACTTCGCCTGCCGCACCGCGCCGAGCACCTTGAAATCGTAGGGCTTGCCGAAAGTCTCGAACTCCTCAACCGACAGTACGCCTTTGCGGGCGAGCTTGGTGATGGCGAAGAATATCCCGTCCGCCCCGGCCTCGACGCTCGCGGCGGCCAGGGAGGCGAGGGAATCCGCGATGACTCCCAAGGCATGATGGACTTTCTCGGGAGAGGTCCGGATCAGGCGCAGCAGCTCTTCCGCCTGAGCGCGCGTGACTGCCCCCTGCGAGTAATCGGTCGGACGTCCCACGAGGGACGAGAGCACGGAGGCCGGCGAGAAGATCGTCTGTACGAAAGGAGCCCCGCCCAGCCCGCCCTTGATCTTCCTCAGCGCCTCGAGTTGTTCCGCCCAGACCTTCGTCGTCGGTCCCGCCGGCTTCAGGGCGTCGAGGTCCAAAGGGTCGTCGCGATTGCGGACGAAGCGAGGGAAGACGCCTCCGTAATTCCGGAAATCGTACTCCGAGCCCCAGGCCTCGGCGAAATAGGTCGCTCGCGGATTCACCTTGAGCCAATCCCAGTCGTAGTCGCGGAAGAACTTTATCGTGGCCGCTGCGAAGGCGTCGGCGTCCTTTTCCGCCGGTATGAGATGGCCCCATGCCGCTACCGGAACGCGATCCGCGCCTTCTCCGGCCAAGGCCGCTTCGACTCTCTCTCGCTTGGATAATTTCGCGCTCATGGCTCCTCCCATCCCCGACCGATGAGGACGGCGGCTAGGTCGTTCCAGCAGAGTGTTGAAAAAGGCTACGGAGCCTTTTTCAACACAACCTTGATTCGCACGCGGGTACATACCTCGAAGCTCTGCTTCGCGCTTTCCTCGTTTTCACGCTTCAGGGTATGGACCCGCATACAATCAATTCCTTGCAGAACGAACGATACCTCGGAGCTCTGCTCCGGGGTTCGTTCATTTCTGCAATTGCGCAGAAAAGCGCCAGCTTTTCGAGTAATTGCAAGTCAGGTTGTCGAAATGCTTCGAGTATTTCAACAACCTGGCTAGAGGAACAGGAAGCGCATCAGGCTCGACCAGTCGTTCTCTACGCCCCATCCGTCCAGTATCGTCGAGACTCCGCCTCGATGGTGGACCTCGTGCGTATAGAGCGCGAGGAGGTTGCCGCCATAGCTCAAGGTCCTGGGCTGATTGTCCCGACCCGTAAAGCTGAAAGTCTTATCCAGGTCCGCGGCGGCGGCGGCTGCGCAGGCGGCGACGAGGGCCTCGTCGGCCTTCTCGCGCAAGGCCTTATATTCGGAGAAGTCCTTGAAGATCATCTCGCCCATCGAGGCCTGGGGGAAGGATCCCACGATCGGAAGGATGAGGTCCGGCAGGAAGCCCCGGTCCGCGGCGCGCTTGAGCGAGCCGGCGGTCGACTGGAGGCCGTGGTTGACGAGTCCGGCTATCGATTTGTAATAGGTGCCCGCCGCCTCATATAGGCGCGACTCGGGGAGAGTCCCGAGAATGCGAACCATCTCCGCATTGGCGTGCTTGTTGTACTTGGCATAGAGATCGAGGATTTCCTTGAGGTTCATATTGCCTTCCTTTCGATAGGAATATTGACGCTTCTTCCGGAAAGCATACAATGGATCCGCGCATTCGGAAAGGATCCGGAGAGGAGGCCCTATCATGGGCGACGAGGATTTCGTCATAGTTCCCAAGGCGAGCGCCCTGGTGCTGATCGATCTGCAGAAGCGTATCCTGAGTTTCCCGGCGGCGCCCAACAGCCACGCGACTGTCGCCGAGCGCTCCGCCTCTTTGGCCGCCGGCTTCAGGAAGCACGGCGGCACCGTCGTGCTGGTCCGAGTCTCGTTCCACGCGGATGGCCTGGACCGCGTTCGACGACCGACGGATGCGGCCTTCCCCTCGTCATCGGCCCTCGGTCCGATGCCGGAGGGCTTTCTCGACGAGCTCGATCAGCAGGACTCCGATCTCGTCGTGACGAAACGACAATGGGGCGCGTTTTATGGCACCGATCTCGAGCTCCAATTGCGCCGCCGCGGCATAGATACCATCGTCCTCGGCGGTATCGCGACCAATTTCGGGGTCGAGTCGACGGCCCGCGACGCCTTCGAACGCGATTTCGCCTTGATCTTCGCGGAAGACGCCATGGCCGGCGCGAGCGCCGAAGCCCATGCCTTCGCGCTGTCGACCGTCTTTCCTCGCTTGGGGCGAATCAGATCGACGCGCCAAATCCTCGAAGCGCTGGAGCGGCACGGGACATGAGCTATGCTTTCTTCCGGTACCCGACCGTCTGACCGAAGAGCACTCGCTGGTCTGGTCGCAGTCCCAGCCTAGCGGAGAGCTCAACCTTGTTGCAGTTGTGGAACCAGGCCGCCAAGCCCTGCGAGGCCGCGAACAGATATACGTTCCCGGCTATGAGACCGGTATCCACATAATAGTAGGCCTTCTGCGTCTCGGAATCATTGAGGCCCGGTTCCTGGTATCCCGCCTTGGCGAATTTTCCGATGTCCACGACATAAATGAGGCGAACGGGTGCATCGGCGCCGAGGCTCGTCTGCCCCTGTCCGATGGCGAAGGCGCGGAGATCGCCGGCCGCTATCGGAGCCAGCCTATGAGCGGAAGGCTCATAGCGATAGACGCCTTCCTCGAGCGCCACGTAGACGTCGATCTCCTGGGAATTACTGGCGGACGCAGCCGTTATCCCCGGTACGTCGAAGGGACCTTTTTTCCGATTTACGCCGCTAGCCGACCACAGGAGATTGGAAAGCTTCTGCAGGGAAAGCTTCTTGTCGCCGATGGAACGCTGGGTCCTCCGCTTCTCCAATGCCGTCTGGACCGACTTGTCTCGGTCGAAACGGGGCTTGGGCAGCTCGATGACCTGTAGATCCCCGACGACGCTTTTCTTGGTTTTCATGCGATCCTCCCGCATCAAAGATACTTGCTTCAGGTTCACGAGGTCTGCGCTTCGATTCTCGCTTGACGAATGAAGTATGCCAGAATAAGATTGACCAGTCAAATATAATTTCGGGGGACGTAAAATGGCAAACATGAGGGCGATACAGGTCGAGAAGCCGGGCGGGGATTTCCGGCTCGTGGAGATCGAGCTGCCCCAGCCGCACGAGAACGAGGTCCTGGTCAAAGTTGAAGCCTGCGGAGTCTGCCATGGAGACGCCATCGTGAAGGACGGGACCTTCCCCGGCCTCTCCTATCCGAGGATCCCCGGACACGAGGTCATCGGTACGATCGCGAAGCTGGGGCAGCTCGTCGAGGGCTGGGCCCCGGGCCAAAGGGTCGGCATCGGCTGGCATGGCGGACATTGCTTCAAATGCCCGGCGTGCATGCGAGGCGATTTCTGGGCATGCGAGCATTCCCTGACGACCGGCATCTCCGTCGACGGCGGCTATGCCGAATACATGATCGCCCGCTCGGAAGTACTGATCTCGATACCCGAGGAGTTGTCGTCGGTCGAAGGAGCCCCGCTCCTCTGCGCGGGACGCACGACCTTCGCGGCGCTCAGGAGCAGCAACGCGAGGGCCGGAGACCTCGTCGCCGTACAGGGTCTCGGAGGGCTCGGCCATCTCGCGGTTCAGTATGCGGCGCGGATGGGCTTTAAGACCGTCGCCATCTCGCGCGGCCGCGACAAGGAAAGCCTCGCCTACGAGCTCGGCGCGCACGAGTACGTCGACGCCGAAGCCACCGAGCCTGCCAAGGAGCTGAAGCGGATGGGCGGGGCGAAGGTCATTCTTTGCACGGCGCCCAATGCGCAGGCGATCTCGGGCGCCATCGGCGGCCTGGGCAGGAACGGCCAGGCCGTGATAGTAGCCGCCGGCAGAGAGCCGCTCCAGATCCCGGCTGGCCTCCTCATCGGCGCCGGAAGGTCTATAGTCGGCTCGGGCGCCGGCGAGCCCGGCGACGCGATCAACTTCAGCGTCCTGACC
This sequence comes from uncultured Spirochaetota bacterium, assembly GCA_963778775.1. Taxonomy (GTDB): domain Bacteria; phylum Spirochaetota; class Spirochaetia; order Treponematales; family Rectinemataceae; genus UBA1306. Next base: position 11,491 of record CAVZVX010000107.1, read on the forward strand.
AAGGTGATCCCCATGGTGGAAGTCTTCCCTCTGGAGCAAGCCGCCCAGGCCTACGAGAAGATGATGTCCGCGAAGGTCCACTTCAGGTCGGTCCTGAAGATGTGAAGCACGTGCGGCAAGGAGGCTCAGTCATGAAAACGATCGCGATCGAGGAGCATTTCGCCGTTCCGACTCTTCGCCCCGAGGGGACGGCTTCCGCCGGCGCGGCGGGACAATTCATGGCTGACGTAAATAAGAAGCTGCTCGATCTCGGGGACGGGAGGCTCGCGGACATGGATGCCGCGGGCATAGACCTGCAGGTGCTCTCCCTATCGGCGATCGACGGTATCGACAAAGCCGATGCGGAGACCGCGCTTTCGCTCGTCCGGGACTCCAACGATCTTCTCGCCGAGGCGATCCGCGGCCATCCTCGACGTTTTTCCGGTTTCGCCGCCCTCGCCCTGCAGGACCCCGAAAAGGCCGCGATGGAGCTCGAGCGCTGCGTTACGAAACTGGGATTCGCCGGAGCGATGATCGACGGGACCGTCGGCGGCCTCTTCCTCGACGATCGCCGCTTCGAGCCGGTACTGGCCGCGGCGGAGCGACTGTCGGTCCCGATCTACCTCCATCCCGCGCCGCCGCCCGAGCCGGTCCGTGCGGCGTATTACGGCGGCCTGCCCGAGGCCCTTGCCTATTCCCTATCCATCAGCGGTTGGGGATGGCATGCCGAGATGGGACTCCATAGCCTCAGGCTCATCGTCGCGGGAGTCTTCGACCGCTTCCCCGGATTGCAGATCATCATCGGCCACATGGGAGAGTTCATTCCCTACTGCCTTGCCCGATCCGACATGCAGTTGAGCCGCGCGGCTCCGCAGCTCAAGCGCCGGGTGAGCGAGTACTTCCGCTCGAACTTCCATATTACGACAAGCGGTTATTTCACCCTTCCGCCGCTCCTGTGCGCTCTCATGGTGATGGGGGCCGAACGCATCCTGTTCGCCGTGGACTATCCCTATAGCCCCAACGGCGCGGGCAGGAAGCTGCTCGACACCGCTCCGCTCAGCCCGTCCGACCTGGAGCTCATCGCCCACGGCAACGCCGAAAGGCTGCTCGGCCTGAAGCCTTGAACCGCCGGGGACTCCGATAGCGGACCGAGGCGTCGTCTCAGGGGAACAATTCCTCGAGCGCCTTGGAAGCCGTATAGACGGTGCCGACGCCGCCGAGGTGGCAGGCGACGCGAAGAATCTCGGCGATCTTCATCACACCCTGATCGGATCGCCGTCGTCAGGCTAAAGCGAGGGTATAGACCAGGCCGACCCGCCGTTTCGCGTCGCAGCCTGCTGCCGAGCTGCGATGCCAGGGCGTCGACGAGGAGGAAGCCGATGCTGCCGCTTTCGACCGACCGAGAAGCGGCCCCATCTTCGAGACCTACGCCATCGTCGGAGATGCGCAATTCGAATCGATTCCCATCCCGGCGAAGCGACACCTCGATCCGGCCTCTTTCCCGGCCTACGAAGCCGTGCTTCATCGAATTCGAGACCAGCTCGCCGACGATCAGGCCGATCGGCATAGCGCGCTCCACGGCGAAGACTATCCCCGAAGCCTCCACGTCGGTCTCCACCGTCAGGCCGGGTCTCTGATAAGCCATGACGATCTCCGTCACGAGGACATGGAAGTAATCGCCCGTGTCGATATTGGAGACGTTGCCGCTCCCGTACAGGAGCTCGTGCACGCGCGCGATGCTGAAGATGCGATTACGGACAGTCGCGAGGATATTCTCGCATTGCGGGTTATCCAAGCCCGCGATCTGCATGTTGATGATGCTGGCGATGATCTGGAGATTGTTCTTGACCCGATGGTTCACTTCCTTCAAGAGCACTTCCTTCTCGGAAAGGGAGACCGCGAGCAGCCGCTCCTTTTCCTTGCGCTCCTGGACCTCGACCGACAGCGCATGGTTGAGGTCCGCGAGGCCGGCGGTCCTGGAGGCTACTTCCTCCTCGAGCCGACTGTTGAAGCCGCGAAGGCTGGAGTTGGTCCTCGCGAGCTCGACGCCGAGCGCCTCGGCGCGGGAGAAGGCCGCGGCGAACTTCCGCGTGATGACGATGGACATGGAGAAGAGGAAGGCGAGCAGTCCGAACTGCACGACGAAAGTCCCGTGGACGACATTGTTCGATACTAGGATATCGTTTATCGCCGCGCCGAAGAATACTGCGAAACCCAGGGCGAGGATCGCCGATCCGCGCTCGCGGCTCAGCATGGCGCGAAAGAGCACGTAGCCGCTGAACAATCTCACGAGAAGGGTGATTGCCTGGAAGCCGACGAGGGAGCGGGCCATGGCTAAGGTGGGTCCCGACCGCGAAGAATATCGTATAGGCGATGCACGCTGCCGCTATCGCGACGAACGCCGCCTTGGGATTGAACTTCGGGAACAGGCAACGCAGTAGCCCCGCGTAGAAGAGGAGGGGGAGCGTGAACATCAAATAGCCGAGCTTGAAGAGCCATTCCCATGACATGCCGGGAAGGAGATCGAGTATGTAATACTCGTCGTAGCAGAGCGTTCGGATCGCGAGGGCGAGGCACAGGAGGGCGAAATAGAGCGAGGATCGATCCGCCGGCCTGAAGGCGAAGAGGACGAGGAAATAGAGCCCCATCATCGATATCGCTCCGAATAAGCAGAGCTCCCGCAGGCGCAGGTCGTTCTGGACACCGGCGACTGCTTCGTAGTCCCCGATGAGGACCGGAGTCATCGAACCGCCGGCCCTATCGTGGAAGTTGGATATCTGGAGGACGATGTCCGCCTTGCCGGTGGGGCCCGGGCGGATCCGCACGACGCGCGATCTCCATTCCGGCCGCTCCGAGGCGGAATCGGTACCCGGACTCCCGAAGCGCAGGACGAGTACGCCGTTGACGTACATCCTCGCCGCGCTCAGGATGGAACTCAGCTTGATGGCCCAATCCCGATCGGGTTCGAGGCCATGGACCTCCATGCGCAGCGTCGCATAGCCGACGATGGACCCTTTGGAGACGGAGTAGTTCTGCCATTCATCGGGGAAGGGGACATAGGCGTCGGCCCGGACGCCGCCCACGGCGGCGACGGGATCGAGGAAGCGATTCCACCAGAAAGCCCACTGGCCGGATATCTCGCGATAGGAGCCAGAAGGCATGCCCGAGGCGTCGAAGCGGCCCGGCTCTTCCGCGAGCGCGGTATACGCCGGAACGACGATGAACAGGGCTATCTGGAGCCAGCGCCTCATGCTGGCGGATGCTACCATGGGCCGGGCCGGATGACAATGCGACGCGGGATGACAATGCGACGCGATTCAGTCCCCCAGCGAGTCTTCCAGTTCGAAAACGTCGGCGTGGCTCGGATAGATGGTCCGAACCTTATTCCTCCTGATCGCCTCCCAGCTTGCCAGGCACGTCGCATCGTCGGGCATGATCTGACCGGGAGGCGGCAGGTCGCCGATGACCGCCTCGCCCTCGTCGGATATATAGCTGACGCTGTCGGGCGAGTGTCCGGGGGTGACGATGACCTCTCCCAGGATGCCGAGCTCGCCCAAGTAATCCCGCGATGCCGCGCTCTCGATCCTCCGAAGCGCCTCTTTTCGTATCGGCGTATATTCCTTGCAGGTCTTGCCGATGATCCTCTCCATATCGTCGATGCCTTCGCCCTGGTTCTCGAAAAGGAGGCAGGCGACGCCGCGCTCGAGGAACTCCCCGACGAGGCCGGCATGGTCCATATGAAAGTGAGTCACCAAGGCCCACGACACTTGATCGAGCCGGTAGCCCAACGACTTGAGACCCCGGGCGTACTCGTATAAAGTGCAGGGCCAGCCGGCGTCGATCGCCAGGAGGCGATCGGTGGTCGAGCTCTTCACGAAGAAGACGTTGGTGCTTCGGTATCGAAAGTAATTCACGCCTTCGTCGGCATGGTAGGTTCGGACGGCCGACTGTTCATCGCCTCGAACATCTCCTCACCCTTCTCCCTGAGTCCCACGGCCATCCCTACCGCAATCTCGGCATCTTTTCTCTCCAGTCCCTTGAAAAGCCCGTCGATGAACTCGGGTACCGGCATTCCCCCATGGGTTTGATCCGGGTCGGCCCGCCGTTCCTTGCCGAGCTCGGAATCGACGCCGGGAGGTATGACTTCGATGACCTCGATTCCCTTGGCCTTGAGCGAATGCCTCATGGACATCGTGAGGGAGTGGACGAAGGCCTTGGTGGCGCAATAGACGCTCATGTGGGCCACGGGAGCGAAGCCCAGGCCCGAGGATACGTTGATGATGGTCGCTCCGGGTTTCCCTTGGATGAAGGGAGCCAGCAGGTCGGAAAGATGGATCACGGCGAAGGCGTTGGTCTCCATCTCCTGTCTGACCCGCGTGAAGTCCAAGCCCGACCCCACGGTGCCCGCGAATTGGACCCCGGCGTTGTTGACGAGGACGTTCATGTCGGGATGATTGGCGGTCAGCCACCGGTAGAAGTCGAGCCGATGCCGCTCGTCGGCCACGTCGCAGACCTTGGTCGCCAGGCCGGGATGCTTCCGAACAAGCTCGACCAGGCGGTCGGAGCGGCGCCCGCAGATGATGACCTTGTTTCCCAGGGCGAGGAACCGCTCGGCCATTCCCAGGCCTATGCCCGAGGTCCCTCCCGTAATGGCTATAGTGTTTCCCGTCAGGTTCATGCTTCCCTCCATGATAATGGCTTGCTTGACGCAGCGAGTATGCAAGAATAACATTGACCAGTCAAATATTACGTTGGAGGCAGGGTCGATGACAAGCGGGCCGAATCTTACGATCAACAAGGTGGTTCGAATGGCCCAGGCGTTCATCAACGGCAGACTCAGGAACCTGGGGCTGAGCAGCGGGCTTTTCTATTTCATCCTCGAGCTCATCGAGCACGACGGGCTTTCCATGCGGGAGCTGAGCCGGGCCGTGATGGTGGACAACGGGTACACTACCAGGGCCGTCAAGAAGCTTGAGGACTGCGGGTACGTGCGCAAGAGCGTCGATCCGGAGGATTCGAGATCCTACCGCGTCTTCCTGACGCCGAAAGGACGCGAAACATCCGCAGCCATTCAGGACGTTCTCATGGAATGGGGCGATCTGGTCACCGTGGGAGTGACCGCCGATGAGATCGGCGTCGTGTTCAAAGTGTTCGACATCTACTACGAAAATGCGACGCGCCATTTCGAGACCGCGGTCTCGGGCGCGGACTGAGAGCGACCGGAGGACGCTTTCACGGACTGTCTCGCTACCGCGCCGTCCATCCCCCGTCGACCAGCAACAGCGTGCCGGATACCATGTCGGATGCGGGCGAGGCCAGATAAATGACCGCGCCGGCGACGTCGGCGATAGTCCCGACCCTTCCGATGGGCAACTGCGCGAGGACCTTGTCCCGGTAATCCGGAGCGTCCAGCCTCTCGGCCGTCCCCGGGGTATAGATGAAGGTGGGCCCGACAGCATTGACGTTTACGCCCTTCGCGGACCACTCCAGGGCCAGGACTTTGGTCAGCTGGTTGACCCCTCCCTTGGAGGCACAGTAGATCGCCTCGCCGGGAATTCCGACCACGCTCGCCTGGGAACTCATGTTTATGATCTTCCCCCTCCCCTGCCTCAGCATTATCCGGCCCGCGGCCTGGCAGCAGAAGAAGAGGCCTTTCAGGTTCAGCGACATCATCTCGTCCCAGTCTTTTTCGGCGATGTCCACGGCGGGGATGGGTTTCCCCATTCCCGCGTTGTTCACTACGATGTCGATGCGGCCGAAACGCTCGTCGATGGCCTCGAATACCGACGGGATCCGCGCCACGTCCCGCGCGTCCAGCCGAAAGGACTCGGCCTCGCCGTCGGCGGCGAGGATTTCCCGTTTCAGGGACTCCAATTCATCCATGTTCCTGGCGGCCAGCGCTACCTTCGCCCCCGCGTCGGCCAGGGCTATGGCTACTCCCCGTCCGATCCCCCTGCTCGCGCCCGTGACGACAGCCACCTTACCCGATAGGTCGAAAGCCGAAGCAGTCATTCCGCCGCCTCCTTCTTCCGAAAAAGCCTACTCCATCCGCGCCCCCGAGAGAAGCATGGCAAGGAGGATCGAAAACGATTCCGCAGCCTTCTTTCAATATCCCTTAGAGCCTTGACCCTTTGATCTTCCTTCGATATATTTTGCAAGTCTAATTATTAGAGAGGCTAACTAAGTGGAAGTCGAGAGAGACTCGAGCGCCCAGGAAGTACTCGAGGTCATTCCGATGGCGATGCGCTTCATTCGGGCGCTGATGCGCAAATACGGCTCGGTCGACCTCAGCGTCCCCCAGTTCAGGTCCCTCATGTTTCTCAGGCGGCACGCCGGAAGCTCCCTCGGCGGCGTCGCCGAGCATCTCGGAATGACTCCGCCGTCGGCGAGCAAGCTCATAGACTGTCTGGAGCGACGGAAGCTGGTCGAGCGGAAGGCCTCGCCCTCGGACCGGCGCATGGTCACCCTCGGCCTCACGACCGAGGGGAACGAGCTTCTCGATCAGGCCATCGAAGGGGCGCAGAAGAGCATTTCCGCGACCTTGGCCGCCCTGGAGCCGCAAGAGCTCAGTGCCCTCGACCTGGCCTTGGCGGCCTTGAAACGCATTCTTTCGGTGACGAAGCACGACCCCGGTTGATCGAAGGCGGTACATCGATGTCGATAGTGGAAATGGAAAACCTGACGCGCTCCTTCGGGGCCCTCGTCGCCGTAGACGCCCTATCGCTCAGGATAGAGGCGGGCGAGACCTTCGCCCTTCTCGGACCCAACGGCGCGGGCAAGAGCACGACCATCAAGATGCTCACGACGCTGTTGCCGCCGACCTCGGGTACCGCGAGCCTGGCCGGCTACCGCATGGTAGGCGAGGCCCGCGAAGTCAGGCGGATCATCGGCTACGTGCCACAGATGCTGTCCGCCGACGGCACCCTCACCGGATACGAGAATCTCCTTGTCTTCGCCAAGCTGTATAGAATAAAGCGGAGCGAGCGGGAGGATCGAGTCCGCGATGCCCTCGAGTTCATGGGGCTCGCCGATTCGGCCGACAAGCCGGTCCGCCAATTCTCCGGAGGGATGATCCGCCGCCTGGAGATAGCGCAATCGATGCTGCACATCCCGCGCATCCTCTTCCTGGACGAGCCGACGGTCGGTCTCGACCCGTCGGCCCGCAGAGCCGTCTGGAAGCACGTAGTCGAGCTTCGCGACCGCTACGGGATGACGATCGTGCTTACGACCCATCAAATGGAAGAAGCCGATCTCCTGTGCGATCGCATCGCGATAATGGACAAGGGCAGGGTCGTCGCCCAAGGGTCGCCGCGGGAGCTCAAGGCCTCCATCAGCAAGGACGACGCGACGCTGGACGAGGTCTTCATCCACTACACCGGGAGCAATCTCGAGTCCGGAGGCAACTATCGTGAAACCCGAAGAACGCGACGATCGGTTCGTCGTCTCGGCTGAGGCGCCCGTCGCGCGAAGCCCCCTCGGGAGCGTTTACGACTATTTCGCGAGGACCCTCGCGATAGCCGGGATGGAAGGACGGAAGCTTCTCCACGATCCCACCGAGATGCTCACCAGGGCCGTGCAGCCGGCCCTGTGGCTCCTGGTATTCGGGCAGGTTTTCACCCGCACGCGCGCGATCCCGACCGGAAACCTGAGCTACATAGACTTCATGTCGCCCGGCATACTCTCGCAGAGCGTCCTCTTCATCGCGATATTCTACGGGATATCGGTGATCTGGGAGCGCGACCTCGGCATCCTGCACAAGTTCCTGGTGAGCCCGACGCCCCGCTCGGCCCTCGTCCTCGGGAAGGCGCTGTCGGCCGGGATCAGGGGCCTTACGCAGGCAGTCATAGTATATATCCTCGCCGTCCTTCTCGGCGTCAGGATGGACTGGAACCCCCTGTCCCTCCTCCTGGTCGCCCTCGTCGTCCTTCTGGGCGCCGGATTCTTCTCGACCTTCTCGCTCGTGATAGCCTGCCTGGTAAAGACGAGAGAGCGCTTCATGGTGGTG
>CAVZVX010000108.1:0-22573 GCA_963778775.1 uncultured Spirochaetota bacterium
CTCCTCTCCATCTTTCCCGAGCTGATCCTCTTCTTCAACACGGACCGCAGGCTGGGTGACCTCGACTGGGAATCCTACATCCGAGGGCTTCAGCGCGAGTGCGGCGCGAGGGCGAGGATCGGCGTGCTCTACGGAAAGCACGTCGGGCCGGAACTGTGCCGAGCCCTGGAGAGGACCTATCTCTACGACATCGGGATAAACTGCGGCTGCATCCCCATCGAGTACCGGAAATCCAACAACCTCAATCTCCTCCTCGGCGTCCTCACAGCGAATCAGGCCAACGGCAGGCGCAAATTCCTCCGCGCCATCTGCGGCGAAACCTGCGAGCTCAACTTCCTCCGGGACCGCGTCAAGATCGAGGGGCGCATCCTCGACGTCAGCGTCAGCCACTTCTCCTGCGAGTTCTACGGTCCCGATCCCGACATCGAGATGTACGAAAAGGCCACCGATATCCAGCTCAAGCTCGCGGGGATGATCTGCACCGTCGACGCCGTGCTTTTCACCAAGCGCATAGTCGGCCAGACGGTAGTCAACGTATTCGTATTCAGGGACTCGAGGGGGAGGGACGGCCTCGATCCCGATATGCTGGCCAAGGTCAATGCCTTCATCCGCGAACGCTTCGAGCGGGGCGTAAAATCCCTGGTCCAGAAGGGCTTCGACGCGGAGATCGCGCGGATGCGGGAAGCGAAGGCGGGGGCGAAACGAAACGCGAAGGCCTCGACCCCGGCGAGAGCGAGGAGATAGGGCCGGCCGGTCCGCCCCGGCACGCGACGACTCGACAGCCTGGACGTCCATCTCCGATAATGGCGCCATGACTACGGAACTCAGGAAGCGGCTGGACGGCCCCATCACGGCCTTCATCATCGACATGGACGGCGTGATCTACCATGGCAACCGCCTCCTCGAGGGAGCGGCCGAGCTCGTCGCCTGGCTCCGCCGCGCGGGAAAGCGCTTTCTCTTCCTCACCAACTCGAGCGAGCGCTCTCCGACGGAGCTCTCCCAAAAGCTCCTGCGGCTCGGGATCGAGGTCGAGGCCGAGCATTTCTATACGAGCGCCCTGGCGACCGCGAGCTTCCTGGCCTCCCAGAAGCCGGGGGGCAGCGCCTACGTGATAGGCGAGCCGGGACTCACGAACGCCTTGTACGACTCCGGCTATTCCATGAATAACGTCAATCCCGACTACGTGGTGATCGGCGAAAGCCGCGGCTACGGACTCGAATCGATAGAGAAGGCCGTGAGCCTCGTATTGGGCGGAGCGAGGCTCGTCGGGACCAACCCCGACCTGAGCGGCCCCTCGGAAGCCGGCCTCGTGCCCGCCTGCGGAGCCCTCGTCGCTCCCATCGAGCTGACGACCGGCAAGAAGGCCTACTTCGTCGGCAAGCCCAACCCCCTCATGATGCGGCACGCGCTCCGCCGCCTGGGCGCCACCCGCGAGGAGACGGCCATCATAGGCGACCGCATGGACACCGACATCATCGCCGGCATCGAGGCCGACATAGAGACCATACTCGTCCTGTCGGGGGTGACATCGCGCGACGAGATCGGCCGATTCTCCTACGCGCCGCGCCACGTCCTGGAAGGCGTCTTCGAGATACCGGTCAAGGCCGCCTCATAGGGCCAGCAGGTCCCTCACGACCTCGGCCGCGATGATGAGGCCCGCCGCCGAGGGCACGAAGGCTATCGAGCCCGGCGGCGAGAGCCGGGCGGGCGTCTCCCGAGAATACACGACCTTGAGCCTCTCGATCCCCCGCTTGCGAAGCTCCTTTCGCATGATGCGAGCCAGGGGACAGGTCGAGGTCGCGGAGATGTCCGCTACCTCCAGGCGAGTCGGGTCGAGCTTGTTGCCGGCGCCCATCGAGCTGATTATCGGGAGGCCCGCCTTCTTCGCGCGGACGATCAGGTCGATCTTCGAGGATACCGTATCGATCGCGTCGACGACGTAGGAGAGGCCGGGACGCAGGATTCCCTCGCCGCTGTCGGCGTCGTAGCGGAGCTTGAGCGCCTCGACGCGGATCCGGGGATTGATGTCGAGGACGCGCTCCAGCATGACCTCCACCTTGGGCCTGCCCACCGTGCTATGCAAGGCCGGGACCTGCCTGTTGATGTTCGTCGCGCAGACGCAGTCGTCGTCGACGAGGACGAGCCCCCCTATGCCCGAGCGGGCGAGGGCCTCGACGGCGAAGGAGCCCACTCCTCCGATCCCGATCACCGCGACCGTGCTCGCCTCGAGCCTGGCGAGGCCGTCCGCCCCGATGAGGAGCGCCGTCCTCGAAAACGCGTCCGACATCTCGGGCCGATCATGCCGAGGACGATCGGCGCCGGTCAAGGCCGCTTCGTGCTATGCTGGGGTCCTGCCAAGGAGGATCCGGGATGGACGCGATAGTGAACGAGCCCAGGCGCAGGGGATGGATGATAGATAGGATCAGAGGCATGTTCGAGCACAGGGCCGAATGGCTCTATCTGCTGCTCGACGAGGCGAGGAAGCGCGGGCTCGAATGGGAGGACTTCGCGTCTCCCGCGATCCTCCGATGCGGCCGCTTCCACGGCGAGGCCCTGGCCCGCGGCGCCGCCGAGTGCGAGGGCCTCGTCGCCCTCCGCAGGAAGAGCTTCTCCGGCCTCGGGAAGCGAGTCTTCGAGATGGACATCCGCAAGAGCGATCCCGACGAGCTGAGAGTCGAGTTCCACTACTGTCCCCTCGTGAGCGCCTGGAAAAAGCTCGGCGCGAGCGACGAGGAGATCGGCAGGCTCTGCGACATAGCGATGCGCGGGGACGCGGGGATAGCGGATTCCTTCGGCGCCCGCCTCGAGCTGGGCGAGGTCATCGCCAAGGGCGGCCGCGTCTGTAGCGTAAGCTTCCAGCGCGCTTCGGTTTGACGAAGGCGGCCTAGCGGGCCGCGGCGACGTAGCTCTTCCTGCGGCCGTCCTTCTCGGTCTCGACGAGGAGGCCGGCCTTGGCGAGGCTGTAGAGTATCTTGCGCGCCCTATCCGCGCCGATGCCGAGGGCCTCGCCGAGGCCAGTCGAGTTCCAGGGCGCCGCCAGGCCCTTGGGTATGATCGAGAGCCACTGGCTCCTGGTGCGGAAGGACCTGGAGGACAGCACTTCGACGAGCTCGCGGTCCAGGATCCTGTCGCCCCTGCGCCACCACGAGCCCGAGCCGTCGCGGGTTTTGACCTCCGCCGTCTTGACCAGAAGGGCTTCGACGGTGACGTTTCGGGCCGCGATCAGTCCGACCGCCATGACGAGCTCGTCGAAGAGGCTGAAGAGATCGCCCCGCTTGGGGCTCCTGCGTACGGAGAGCAGCTCCTCGGTCTTGGGATCGAGCCGGCGGATCTCCCTTTCGGACGCGATGGGATGGACGACCCGCACGCGGTGGCCGCAGGCGGCCAGGGAGAGGGCCTTGGCGACGATCTTGCCCAGGTTGCCGGTCTGAACCTCGACGAGCTCGCCGTCGGCCCGCACGAGGTCGACGACCTTGCCCCCGACCGCGACCTCGAGACGGTCGCCCGGACTCGCGAGGTATTCCTTGAGCTGGGCATGGAGGCTATGCTCCGAATAAAGATTGATGCCGGAGCGTTCCGCGACCGTCGTCCCGCCCTTGGCCATACCTCGGACATAAGCCATGGCCTAGGCTCCGCCGACCTGGGACAGCCAATCGTCGCGGAAAGAGGATACCAGCTCCCTCTTTTCCCCGGATCTCGTCTCGTAGTAGGTGCCGCCGAGAAAGCCCAGCGTGAAGGCCCCGGCGGCGATTCCCCAGGTGAGGGCGTCCTCGAGATCGAGGCCCACCGCGACCCCGGCAGGCCTCGCCTTCATCTGCAGGGCCAGGGCGGCGAGGATGCCGCCGGCGAAGGCGTCGCCGCATCCTGTCGTATCGCCTCGGAAGCCTTGCCGGCCCGCCCGCGCGCTGGCCGGCAGCTCCCGCAGGGCCATCGGCGCGAATCTTCCCTTCCCGGCCCAGGCGAGGACGCTCTCCCCCCCGCGCGTCACCGCGAAGGCGCCGACTCCGCATCTTTCGAAGAAGTCCAGGGCCGCGCCCAAGTCGCGCTCGCCGGAGAGCCGCAGGGCCTCCTCCTTGTCCATGACGAGGAGGTCGCAGGCGCGGTAGGCCTCGAGCGGGCCGGGCCCGGCGCCTGGCGCCCGTGCGGGGCCGCCGAAGGGCCAGGGCCCGACGCCGTCTCGCCGCTCGGCGCGGAAATCGAAGACCGTGTTCACCATGGTGAGGGCCCCTCGCTCGCTCGCGCGGGCGAGTATCGCGGGAAGGCCTTCGTGGAGCCCGGGTACGAGGGCGGTACCTCCCAAGGCGACGATATCGGCCTCGAAGAACTCCTCGTCCAGGTCGGCGGGCAGGTATTCCCCCGCGGCGCCGATATCGTTGACGAAGCAGCGCTCGCCCCGCCCCCCGTCCCAGGCCGGATCGGAAAGCACGCAGGTCGAGGGCGTGCGCCCGGGCCGCGACTCGAGACGGGAGCTGTCGAGGGGCGTGCGCGCGAGCCTCTCGCGGAGGAGCCGCCCGATCTCGTCGCTTCCGGTCGCGCCGCAATAGGCGACGTCTATGCCCTCGCCCTCGAGCATCTGGGCGGCGTGGATCAGGGCGACCACCGACGGGCCCCCGACGTTTTCGGCCGCCGGCGAAGCTCCGGCGATCGAGGCGAGGGTCTCGGCGAAGGCTCTGCCCGTGAAGCGCTCCGCGTCTTCGGCGAAGACGAGGCGCCCGGGCGAGAGCCCGCCGTCGCCCTCCCGTCGCGAGCGGGCCGCTTCGAAGGCCGCGGAGGAGAAGCCCGCCTCCGGGTACAGGATATCCATCAGGCAACAGCCCGCGCCCGCGATGCGGATCGAAGCCGAGTCCCTCACCTTGGCGTCACCGGTAGCCGGAGTAGTCGGAGACGAGGAGGCGGTAGGGCGCCTCGTCCTCCTCGATATCGGGGAAGCGGCCGGCGGGCTCGAAGAAGCGATTGTCGGAGGAGTCGTCGTTGACCGAGCTGACTTCGCCAACCAGGGCCGCGCCCGACCCGCGCTCCGCGTAGAATCTGTGATAGACGCGAGGCTCGAGGCAGACGCTTTCGCCGGGCAAGAGGCGTATCGTTCCGCCCGCCGTGACTTCCCGCGCGGCCCCGTCGACCCGCAGACGCAGCGCGGCCTCGGACAGAGCCTCGTCGGGCGTCGAAGCCCAAAGTTGGACGATCAGGTTCCCGCCGCCGCGTACGATGATATCCTCCATCTTGGACCAATGGAAATGGAGCGGCGTCTCCTGGCCCTCCCCGACGATCATGATCTTTTCCGCATAGGCCTTGACCGGGCCGGCATAGGCGGATCGCTTCGAATTTCCGTTTCGCAGGGTGAAGAGGAGAAGACCCACGCGATCGAAGTCGCCCGAGCCGAAGTCGGTCAGGTCCCAGCCGAGCATATTGTCGAAGATCTCGGACTCGAGGGGATAGCGCCTCTCCCAATCCTTCGGAGTGCGCGAGGCCCAGGGAGGCAGCCGAAAGGCTCGCAAGGCGAAAAAGGCCTCGGCTTCGGCGATGCGCCTATTTATCTCGCTTCGTCTCATGAAGACCCCCTCCGGGCGAGGATGCCACGGAGCGGGCCCATGCGCAAGCGGATCCGGCCTCCGAAGCGGGGAAAGCGGGCCGCTTGCGGACTTTTTCAATGCCGTGCACACTCGCTCCGTGCCCGCTAAAGACATCGAAGACCTTCCGATACGTCCCCGTCTCTCCGAGATAGCGAGTCGCCTCGTAAGCGATGGTTCCCTCGTCCTTTCCGCGGAGCCGGGGGCGGGCAAGACGAGTCTCGTGCCTCCGGCCCTCGCGGAAGCGCTCGGGGCCCTGGAGGGAGGCCGGGCGCCGCGCAAGATCCTCGTCATGGAGCCCAGGAGAGTCGCCGCCGTTTCCGCCGCCGCCCGCATCGCGGAGGTCTGGGGGAAGAAGCTGGGCTCGGATGTCGGCTACCGCGTCCGCGGCGAAACCAGGAGCGGAGCTCGAGCCCTCGTCGAGACCGTGACGCCGGGAGTCCTCATACGAATGCTCCAGGAGGATCCCGTACTCGAAAAGATCGGTTGCGTGGTCCTCGACGAGTTCCACGAACGCTCGATCCAGGCCGACCTCGCCTTGGCCTTCCTCGCCGATTCGCGAGAGCTGAGGCCCGATCTGCGCCTGCTCGCGATGTCGGCGACGATCGACGCGGCCAGGGCAGCAGCAGCCCTGGGCGCCGGCCTCATGGAAGTTCCGGGTCGCTCTTTCCGCATAGAGACCCGCAATCTGGGCCTGCCGGAGGGACGCGGCTTCGAGGCGTCCCTCGCGCAAGCCGCGCTCGGGCTCATCGACGAAGCCGAGGGCGACGTCCTCGTCTTCCTTCCGGGAGTCGCCGAGATCGCGCGCGCCGCCGCCGAGTTCCGGGCCGCGAGCGCGTCGCGGCCGCTCGGCTCCGGGGGCCGCCGACCAGAGGCCTTCGTCCTCCACGGCTCGCTTCCCCTCGAGGAACAGCGCCGACTCCTCGCGCCCCCGACCGAGGCTCCGCCGCGCGCCGTCTTCGCCACATCGGTGGCCGAGACGAGCCTGACCCTTCCCCGCGTCCGGGCGGTGGTCGACTCGGGACTGGCGAGGCTGACGCGCTTCCAGCCGCGGGTCGGGTTGAATCGCCTCGTCACCGAGCGGGAAGCCCAGGACCGCGCGGACCAGCGGAGGGGCCGGGCGGGGCGTCTCGGACCGGGCCTCTGTCTGCGCGCCTGGCCGGCCTCGGAGACTCTGGCCCTGCGAACCGAACCCGAGCTCGCTCGCGCCGAGCTTTCGGCCCTGGTCCTCGAGGCCGCGATCTGGGGCTCGCCGAGGCGGCTCGACCTGCATTGGCTGGATCCTCCCCCCGAGGGCGCCTGGAAGTCGGGGCAGGAACTCCTCCAAGAGCTCGGCGCCCTCGCGGCCGATTCCTTGCCGACGGCCTTCGGCCGGCGCATGGCCGTCCTCGGGACCGAGCCTCGTCTCGCGGCCCTCGTGCTCCGTGGAGTCGAGGCCGGCGAAGCCTGGACGGCCTGTTTGGCCGCGTCCTTTCTTTCCGAGCGGGCCCTCCCGGCGGCCGGGGGCGATGCCGCGAGCGCCGGCGGTCGCGAGGCCGGCGGTCGCGAGGCCGCTCGCGACCTCGTCTCGGGCCTCGAGGAACTCGCGGCGGGCGGCGAAGGCCGATACGCCTCGCTGCTAGCCGAGGCCCGGAGACTCGCTCTTTCCGCGGGCATCGTTCCCGGAGGCGGCATAAGCATCGCCGCCCTCGGGTCCCTCCTGGCCGCCGCCTTTCCCGACCGAATCGCCCAAAGGATCGAGTACGGAGGGGCGAGCGCCAGTTTCCGGATAGCGGCCGGCCGATCGCTGCGCGCTGCCGGAAGCCTCGCCCGATCGCCCTGGATAGTGGCCCTCGACGCCGACGCGGGAAGCGCCGAAGGCAGAATTCGCTCGGCCTGCCCCCTCGACGAGGTCGAAGCCCTTTCCGCCCTCGAGGGCCGCGCGAGCGAAGTCGTCCAGGCGGAATGGAAGGGTCTCGAGCCCAAGGTCGTAGTTTCGAGGCGCGTCGGCGCGATAGTCCTGGGCAGGCGCCCCTCGGCCAGGCCCCCGCGAGGCGAGCTCGTCGCGCTTTTGGCATCGCGCATAGCGTCGGAAGGTCTCGGCATCCTGCCCTGGGACGGCGGCGCCTCGGAGACCCTCGCCCGGCTCCGCTATTTCGCGACCGCCTCTCCCGACTCGGGCCTCGACGAGGCCTCGCTCTCTGAGGCCGCTCTCGCCTCGAAGGCGGCGGACTGGCTCGGCCCCTTCATCGCGACGGAGGGCGGCCCCCTCCTGGACGCGGCTTCCCTCGAGCGGGCCGTGGCCGCCCTGGCTCCGCGAAACATCAGGTCGCGGATGGATCGGGAGGTCCCCGAGAGGCTGAAACTGCCCTCGGGCTCCTCGAGCCCGATAGATTATCGCGGCCCCGGCGGCCCCTTCGTCGAAGCGAGAGTGCAGGAGTTCTTCGGTATCTCCGAGCACCCGCGGATACTCGGACGCCCCCTGGTCGTCCATCTCCTGGATCCGGGCGGCAAGCCGCTCCAGGTGAGCTCCGACCTGCCGGGATTCTGGCGAGGCTCATGGGCTCAGGCGCGAAGGGAGTTGAGGGGACGCTATCCGAAACACGACTGGCCCGAGGATCCCGCGGCGGCGACTCCGAGCAGGTCAGGGATCAAGAGGCATCCGCGCTAGCGGCCGGCCCCCGGGTCCGGAGCAGGGCGACGATCATCACGATCGCGGCGGCGAGTATGTACAGGTCGGCCAGGTTCATGATTCCGGTACGCAAACCTGCGATCCCGAAGTTGATGAAGTCGCGCACCTCGCCCAGGAAGAGCCTGTCGACGAGATTTCCCAGGCCTCCGGCGAGAACGAGGGTGACCGCCGCGAATTCCGCGGTCCGCGAACCGGTCAGGCCGCGTCGCAGGAAGGCCCAGCCGAAGAAGGCGAGGGCGGCGAAGGGCAGGGCGACGAGGAGGATGGCCCTCAGGGCCGGCGGCAGGGCGCTGCCCAGCGAGAGGAAGGCCCCTCGGTTCCGCGCGTAGACGAGAACGGCGAAATCGCCGACGAGGGATATGGTGCCCTTGCCCGCCAGGAAGGAATCCGCGAGGGCCTTCGTCCACTGGTCCAGGGCGACGAGGACCGCGCCCGAGGTCGTCAAGGCGAGTGCGAGGATGAGCTTCGGAGCCGATCGCATTCCCTTCCTCCGTTGAATGAGGCCCAAGTGTAGCAGAAAAGCGACTCCTCCCGTCAGTGGGCTGTTTACCTCCCCCGCCCGCTCCGTATATCCTGAACGCGTGTACCGTCCCCTGCAGATCCTCTCGGAAGCCGGCATCTCCGTTCACGAGGCTTCGTTCAGCGCCCTCGACGCGTATAGGGGACTCAAGCCCGCGCCCTTGCGCTTCGCCCTCGCCCTCTGCGCCCTTCAGGATCTCGCGAAGGCCTTCGACGGGCTGCGCTATCCCGGGACCCACTACGCCGACGCCGCGGTCGACCAAGGGGAATCGTCCGCGGGCGAGACAGGAGAAGAGGCCACCGCCGGCGGCACCCTCTACCTGCGTTGCGCGGATTTCCCCATGGCCGTCGAGGCCTCGGCCTTCGCGCCTCTCGACCTTTTGCGCGACCCCGCGCGAGACCTGTTCCTGGATCCGAGAGGCGTCTATCCCTTGCTTCGCGCGAAATCGATCGCGATGCGTCCGGCGCCGCCCGAGCAGAGGCTCTTCGAGGCGGCCGTCCTCGTATCCCGCTACCCCTACGAGCTCGAGGCCGACGCCGTCCCGCCCCTGCCCCGCGATTTCGGCCCGGACGCGCAGCGCGACCTCCTGACCCTCATGCTCACCGGCCCCACCCCCGAGCGCGGGCTCGAGCTCCTGAGGCGGAGCGGCTTCGTCGACGCCTACTGGCCCGAGCTGGCCGGCCTTTCCGGTCTGGACCAGTCGAAGGAATGCCATCCCGAGGGAGACGCCTGGGCCCATACGCTCGAGACCTTCCGCCACCGCAAGCTGCCCGCCCTCGGGCTCTCCCTGGCCCTCCTCCTCCACGACGTCGGCAAGCCCAGGGCCGAGCAGGTCGAAGGCAGGATGTTCGACCGTCACGCTGAGATCGGACGCTCGGTGGCCGAGCGCTTCCTCTCGCGCCTCGGATTCTCCCGGCTCCTCATAAGCGAGGTCTCCTTCCTCGTGCGTTACCACATGATGCCCGCCGCCCTGCCGCGCCTCCCCGCCAACCGCGTCGAGGGCATCATCGACGACCCGCGCTTCCCCATCCTCCTCGAGCTGTACAAATGCGACGAGCTCTCCACGTTCCGCGGCCCCGACGGCTACTACGAGGCCTGCGCCGCCTACAAGGCCTATCTCAAGAACTCGCGCAATCCCTGGCGCTCTTCCGACGGCAGGAAGCTCGCGCGCACGTACCTGGAGACGCGCTGACCTGAGCCGGCCGGCCTCGCGAGGCCGGCGGACGAGAGTGGAACAAACCGGGGGTTGGCGGTACTGAGGTCTTTCTGCTGGCTCATTCCACCGACTTTTGAAGCAGGTATGTATTGCGCAAACATTCGTTTACGCAACAAAAGCCTGTCTACGGCACTGTAAGGGATTGCGCGTTGCTAAAACGAATCATCAGTCCACATTCGTTTTGGAAGCTTTTGAAATGGCTTTAAGGTCCGCATCAGTGAACACCCAACCGCGTCCGAGCTTGCGGCCGATACCATAACGATGCGCATAAACTCGTGCGGTCGAGGCCGTGATACCTGCCTTCGCAGCAAAGGTCTTTATATCGTAGAGCACCTCGACTCGTCGCTCTCCCTTCACGGAACCCGAGGCCCCAAGATCGAAGAAAACTGCTTTAGAACGTGGCGAAGGAACAGGGAAGCCTTCGAGGCGAAGCCCTTCAATATGGAACTCGACCGCCTCGCGCATTCGAGCACGTACCTCGTCGAGGGTTTTACCCGTGGCGATGCAGCCCGGAAGATCGGGGGCGTTCGCGGAAAATCCTGTATTGGTTGTCTCGAGAACAATGAGATAGTCCATACTCACTCCTCGAGAATGCAACGCTATCGTTACATTCTGTCAAGCGAATTAGCTACTGAAATCCCCAATGTGAATGACTCGCAACCTTCTTGAGGCGATCGATCGCCGGCGTGGACGGAAGATCGTTTGTTTGCCGTTCTTTCAACTCTGAACCTCCAGAAAGCCGCGAAAGGCCCCGATAGCATCGCTTAACTGGCTGCTGGATCGCCTAGGCTTCTCCGAAAAGCTCTTGTTGCCCTAGTGCGGGCATCGCCTGCGCGGGAAGATAGGGGCTCGCAATCCTTTGAAGCTGAGCATCTTCAGTGTACAAGGCCACGGCTCCACTCGAAAGCGCAGTTCCAGCTATTTGACAATCTGCCTTGACCACCTGTCGGCCTGAAGAATGAGTTTCCCCATTATTTGCGAGCCGTGCTTTAAACAGCCGCGCCGCTTCAATGGCGGCCTGGACATCGAAGGCATAGACACACACCGCATTCTGGATACTCTGGGAAAAGGAGAGCCGTTGTTTGTCGGACAGGGCAACCATCAGCTCGGCAAGCGTCACTGCAGAGATGCCGACCTCGACGCCTTCCTCTTCAAGCCAGGCGATAAGTGCCCGCGCCTGCGGAATTTTGTCTTCTTGTCCCGGGGTTGCTTCGCCTTTGAAGGCCCAAATGCAGATCATCGTATCGAGCATGACCATGCGAGCCATGGTTATGCTCCCCTGACCCGGTTCATGAACTCATCGACGTTTACAGCATCGAAGGCGCTTCCAAACTGTTCCCTGATAGCGGCAAAGGCCTCGCTAAGCTTCCGTTCAGCGAGGTTCACGGCATTCGCTTCGAACGACGCGATTTCCCCGGTTAGGACGTTATTGCGCGCTATTCCCTCGACCAGAACCTTGCGGTAGAGGTACTTGCCTGCCTGCTGCGCGAGCTCTTCGCTGCAGCTGCAGATGAGGAGCTCTCCGGTCGCCATGCGAAGCTTAAACGACGGCCGTTCCCCCCCCACCGACTGAATGCTGCCCGACAGCTGCGTGCTTCCGCGCAACTGCGGAGCGGCTTCAAAGGTTAGGTCAAGTGTCGGGGTGATTGAGCCGACCCGGGTCCCTCCCAGAAGCCACTCGAGGCTAAGGGCGCGGCTGCGACACCACGTGCCGAGCCAACGAACCGCCTGGCGGCACTTATCAGGGAGATCCGAAATGTTGCCCGTGTTAAAGCGAGACCCCAGGAGCGTGATGGAAGGAGCATAGGAACTCGGAAAGGCGAACTCGAGCGTGACACTCCCGCCGGCGATGCCCACGAGGGCAAGCTTCCGCTCCGAGATGGCCTCGGGCGCATCGCGCTGCACTAGGGCGAGCACCGATTGCTCGAGCGACTGCAGGAGCTTCCCGAGCTCGCCCGCACCGAGCTGGGCAGGCGAGGCGCTCCCGGTGATGTGGATCGTCAGGGTGTCGTCGATGTTTCCCTCCGTCTTTTCAGTGTATCGGCAGGTCTGCGCCGCTGTCCATCGTGAGTTTTGTGCCGCCTAAGGAAGAATATACCGAAGCCTTCTTCCGTGACAACGTTCTGTTGTCACGGAAGCACGATTCGGCCTATCCTCCCCCGGAGGTGGCCATGGCAGACGACGTCCCTGCAGGATCCCGTGCTCCGAGCAAGGAGTTTCGAGGTATGGACCCGCATGCGAATCACAAGCTTTCTTGGCGCACTGTTCTACTCTCCCGGCGGACCGCTCGACGCGTTTCGCCGGCCCGGGGTGCCCATCCCGCGAGGCGCCGGCTCACTCGACCGTGAAAGCGACGGCCTGAAGATCGCAGTCGCGGGAGGAGGAGCCGATCAAGGCGCGAAAGGCGCCGATTTCCACGACCTTGCGTCCCTCGGCATCGATTATCCAGAGCTCCGATACGGGCACCTCGAGCTCCACCATTCGCGCCTCGCCCGGCGCCATCGCGACGCGGGCGTAGGCGACCAGCTCGCGGCGCGCCCAGGTCGCCGAGGTGACCTCGTCTTCCACGTAGAGCTGGACGATTTCGGTTCCGACTCTCGAACCCCCGTTGCGGACCGGAATCCGGACGCGCAGAATCCCCTTGAGGTCCAGGTGCGTGCTTTCGATATGGGGCGCCCCATACCGGAAAGGCGAATAGCCGAGGCCGAATCCGAAGGCGAAGGCCGGTTCCTGAGTCAGGTCCGCGTAGCGCGTACCGTGCTGTCCGCGGACCTGGTTGTAGTAAACGGGCTGCTGGCCGACGTGGAAGGGCATGGAAATCGTCAATTTACCGGAGGGGTTGATCGCGCCGAAGATCGCCTCGGCCAAGGCCGTCCCTCCCCGCATGCCGGGATTGAAGCACTCGAAGATGGCCTGGGCCCCGAGGACCGACTCGGGCAGGACCAGCGGCTTGCTGTTTATCAGCACGGCAACGACCGGCTTGCCGAGGCCCGCGACCCTGTCCGCGAGCTCGACCTGGCCGTCCCGCAATTCCAGGGTCGCGGTCGACCTCTCCTCGCCGACGTAGGCGAGGTTGTCGCCGAGGACGAGGATCTCTATATCCGCGTCCTCCGGCGCGGCGACCAAGCTCCAGAGCGCGGGCAGGAGGGAGCGCATGCCGTCGGCGACGGTCGCGACGGATGACCGCGGGTGCTCGCGGCCGCTGGCGCTCGTCATCTGTCCCGAGCCCAGGCTCCAGTCGCCGAGCTGCGCGAGGGGCGCGTCGGCGTTGGGGCCGAGCACCGCGATCCTGCGCGGTCGCGAAGGATCCAGGGGAAGGAAGGGCGAGCCGTCGATCGTGTCGTTCTTGAGGAGAACGAGGGACTCGCGCGCGGCCCGAAGATTGACGGACCCGTGCTCCTCGCAGGCTACGACCCTGGCTATCCGGTCCGGGTCGCTCCGCCCCGGATCCTCGAAGAGGCCCATCCGGAACTTGAGGGCGAGCACCCGCCGGAGGGTCGAGTCCAGCTCCGTCTCGGCGAGGAGGCCTCGGCGGACCGCCTCGATGCAGCCTTCGAAGAACTCCGGCGTGGCCATGACGAGATCGTTCCCGCTCTTGATCGCGAGGGCCGCCGCCTCGACGTAGTCGGCGCAGACCCGCTGGTCCTTGACCAGGCGCCCCACGTTGTCGTAGTCCGTGACCAGCACTCCCTCGAAGCCCCATTTTCGCCTGAGCATCTCGACGAGGAGCCAATCGTTCATGGTCGACGGCACTCCGTCGATGGACTGATAGCCCGTCATGAAGGCCATGCAGCCCTCGGCGGCCGCCCGCTCGAAGGGCGGCAGGAAGTAGGAGAGGAGCCTGCGCCGCGTGAGGACAGCCTCGGAGGCGTCGCGACCGCCCTGAGTCTCGGAGTATCCGGCGTAGTGCTTGGCCGTGGCCAACACCGCGTCGGGATCGTCGAGGCCTCCTCCCTGGTAGCCGCGGATCATCGCCGACGCGAACTCGCCGATCAGGAAGGGATCCTCGCCGAAGGTCTCGTCGATCCTGCCCCATCGGAGATCGCGCGCGAGGCAGAGGACGGGGGAAAAGACCCACTTGAGCCCCGTCGCGCGCATCTCCCGGGCCGTGACGCGCGCCGCCTCCTCGAGCAGCTCGACGTCCCAGCTGCAGGCGAGGGCGAGCTGGGTCGGGAAGATCGTGGCGCCGGCCCAAAACGAGTGGCCGTGCATGGCGTCGTCGGCCATGAGGACGGGTATGCCGAGCCGCGTCCGCAGCGAGGCCTCGATGGCGGCGTCGGCGTCGGGTCCGTTCAGGTGGAAGAGCGAGCCCACGAACATGCGCTCGATCGCGTCCCGCGCGTCCATCCGGCCGTCGAGCTGCATGAGCTGCCCGACTTTCTCGGGCAGCTCCATCCGTCCGAGGAGATCGTCGACGCGTTCCTCTATCGTCGCCGAGGAGTCGCGGTATTTCGGCACGTCCATACGCTCCTTATTTTTCCACGCCCGTGACGACGACTCCCTGCATGAAGAAGCGCTGGGTGAAGAAGAAGATCACGACCGGGACCACGCAGGACATGACGGTCGCGGCCTGGACCAGGGCGACTCGCGTGCTGAACATTCCGCTGAACATCCCGAGGCCGACGCTGATGGGGTAGAGCCTGGATTTCCCCGCGAGATAGACGATCGGGGAGAAGTAGTCGTTCCAGCAGTAGAAGAAGTTGAACAGGCCCGCGGCCACGAGGGCCGGGACCGCCTGCGGGATGATGATGCGGTAGAGTATCTGTATCGGATTGGCCCCGTCTATCCTCGCCGCGTCGTCCATCTCCTGCGGGATGCTCATGTAGAACTGCCTCAGGAGGAAGATATTGTAGGCGTTCGAGAAGAAGGCGGGCACGATGAGAGGCAACCAGGTCCCGACCCAGCCGATCGCCTGGAAGACGGTATAGGTCGGTATGAGGGTCACGGCCGAAGGCAGGATCATGGTGCTCATCACGATGATGAACAGGGGCCCCTTGCCCGGGAACCTGAATCTCGAAAAGCCGTACGCGACGAAGGACGAGGAGAGCAATATGCCTATGGTGTTGAGGAAGGCATAGACGAAGGTGTTCTTGAGGAGCATCGGGAAGCTGATCATGTTCCAGGCCGTGGGATAATTCTCCTCGTGAGGATCGAACTTCATCACGGGCTTCAGGGTTCGCCAGTTCCCCTTCCACTCCAAGGGCGCCGCCATGGCGTCGGCCGGATCCGCGAACGTCGTGCTCGCGCGGGTCTTTTCGACGGCCGCGAGCGCTTTCGTCGTTCCATCGGGCATGGGTACGTAATAGAGCTCGAGATCCTTGCCCTGTAGCTTTACGGTGGCGGGGCTCCTCGGCAGGACCGCCGAGTTGGCGGAAGTGATCTGCTCCACGCTTTTGAACGACATGGCGAAACCGTAGATCAAAGGCACGAGGAAGGCCGCCAGCACCACGATCACCGAGAGGATCACCAAGGCGCGCTTGGCGCCTCGTCTCGAGCGCTTCCCCGCCTTCATCGCCTATCCCCCGCGTAGTAGACCCATCTCTTCTGGGTGCCGAAGAGGATCGCCGTGAAGAGGAGGCCGATGAGGAAGATCATCCAGGCCAGGACCGAGCCGTAGCCCATGTTGAAGTAGGAGAAGCTCTGCCGGTAGAAGTAGACCATGATGAAGTTGGACATTCCCCCGGGGTAGCCGGTGCCGTTGTTGATGACGAAGGGTACCGTAAAGTATTGGAGCAGCCCGACGATGCCGATTATCAGGTTGAAGAAGAGCACGGGAGTGAGCATCGGAAGCGTTATCCGGAACATTTGCCTCCACCAGCTCGCGCCGTCCACTTCCGCCGCCTCGTAGAGCTCGGTCGGGATTCCCTGGAGCCCGGCGAGGAAGATGATGAAGGTGTTCCCCACGCCCCAGAGCGTTATCAGCGAATAGGTGAAGTAGATGAGGCCCGGGCTGTCGGCCCACCGAATCCCTTTCTGGCCCGTCAGGGGGAGGCCGGTGAGGGCCGCCAGGATCTGATCTATCCATCCCGTCTGGGCATTGAGCGAGCCGAGCCACATGATCGCCGAGGCGACGACGGGGATCATGGTCGGCAGGTAAAAGAGCGTACGGAAGAGGGACTTCCCGAGGAGCAGGCGGGAATTGAGGACGACCGCGATGGCGAGGGCGAATATGAAGCTGATGGCGAGGCAGATCGGAATGAAGGCGAGGGTCTTGCCCACGCTGGCCAGGGCCTCGTGGTCCTGGAACATCGCGCGTGCCCAGTTGGCCATGCCCACGAAGCTGGCCTTGTCCGGGGTGGCCGGATTGAAATCCGTGAAGGAGAACCCGAGCGACGCGATCATCGGCATCAGGTACAGCACGACGAAGCTGAAGAGCCAGGGAGCTATGAAGAGATAGCCCCAGCGCCGCTCCCATCTACGAAGATCCAACACACGCTTTCCCATTCGCGACCTTCCCCCCCGGCTATGATCGCATCGACCAAAAGGCGGGCATGGAGACCGCAAGAGCCTCGGAGGCCACGGGAATGAGGACTCGAACGGGATGTTTCGATCGCCGGCAGTTCATGCCCGGCTTTCACCGTCCATCCTGAGCCTCTCCGTGGTCCCCTCCTCTCCTTGCGTTCTCCATACCCGGGTTTTGCCTGACGCCCGGACGCCGGACTACTTCGCCGCGTCGAAGATCTTCTGCATGTCGACTACGAGGGACTTCTCTTCCGCGGGCAGCGAGAGGCCGGGGGTCGAGGTGAACTTGTCGTAGAAGGCCGAGTAGCGGGTCGTCGTCTCCTGGAAGGCCGGCATCCAGCTCTCGTGGTTCGGATTGTCGTTGTAGGGGATCGAGTCGAGGACGACCTGCCAGGCTACGTCGTTGTTCGGGAACTTGGCCTTGGCGAAATCGGCGAGGTAGGCCTTCTGCTGGCTCTTGGCGGCGGGGAAGCCGCCATATGCCTTGATGAGGTCGGGGTTGCCCAAGAGGAACTCGAGGGCCTTGAATGCGGCGTCCTTGTTTTTGCTGGTCTTTACGATCTCGAAAGTGTCCGCGTGCATCTTGGACGTGATCTTGCCCTTATAGGAAGGCGTGGCGGCGAGGGTCCAGTCGAGCTTGGCGATGTCGGCGAAGCCGGCGTACCACGTGTGGACGGAGGACATCGCGATGTGGCCGGAGGCGAACCAGTCGCCCTTGTCGAGGTAGTCCGAGTCCGAGTAGGTCTTGGTGGGATAGAAATGGTCCTTCCACATGCCGTCGTACATCCACTGCATGAAGGCTTTCCAGCTTTCGGGGATCTGCGCCGTCTTGTTGTCGGCGGCGACGAAGTTACCCGCGCCGAAGAGGGTGCAAACGCCGCGGAGGTCGGTCATCTGCTGTCCGTAGCCCCACTGGACGATCTTGTCCGGGTCGAAGCCCGCTTCGTTCGGGGTCTTGCCGTTCGCGTCGACCGTGAGCTTCATCGCGATCGTACGAAGGGTGTTGACGTCCCAAGGCATCGACTTGCCGTTCGAGTCGATGTAAGGGGCACCGTACTTGACGGGGGGAAGCGCCACTCCGGCCTCTTTGAAGAGGGCGCGATTGACGTAGACGAAGGAGGGATAGATCGCATAGGGCAGGCCCACGAGTCCCTGATCCTTGGTCCTGAAGAAGTCGACCGTCGCCTTGTCGAACTTGGTGAGGTCCCACTTGTACTTGGTGACGAGGGGCTGGAGATCGGCCCAAGCGCCCTTGAAGCTGTCGCGGCCGCGGATGCCGACGGGGCCGACGATATCCGGAGCGTTGCCTCCGGAAATCTCCGTGGCGAGGGTATTGTAGGCCTGGGCGTTCCCGACGATCTCTAGATCGATGAAGATGTCGCTCTGCGACTTATTATAGTCATCGATCACCTTCTTCTCGACGATGACGGTCGGCGCGTCGCCGCCCGAGCCGAGGCCGACGAACCACCGGACATGAGTCGGCTCCGCATAAATCGCGCCCAAGAAGACTAGCACGAGCGATGCGATCAACAGTTTCTTCATGGAAACCTCCTTCACGAAACAACCATGTTTACGCAAACATAAACGGGACATCCACCCGCCTGAATGTTTAAGAGTGTAGCACCTGTTTTATGTTTGCGCAAACATTATTGGTGGCTTTTTGCTCCTTTCAAAGCGAATTCTCCTTCCGGATCGGTGCAGGTCCGAGGCTTCCGCCGTCCACGAAACGCATCGGGAACTCGATAGCCCTCTTCTCCCACTCAGTCCCGCAAATCTGCCCCACGAGAGTATCGACGGCGGCCTTCCCCATATCCACGAGAGGCTGCTCGTACGACGCCAGGTTCGGGGCGCTGATGCGGCCGGCCGGCTCGGCATCGAAACCCACGATGCTGTAATCGCGGGGACAGACGATGCCATGCGCGGCGTTCTCGCGAATGAAGTGGAAAGCGATGGAATCGTTGCCCGAGATGACAGCCGTAGGGCGATTCTCCATCGCGAGGAAGGCCCGGGCGGCCGCGATTCCCGTCGAAGGCACCGAGGATTCGGAGATGAGGCGCCTATGGACGAGGCCCTTGGCGGTCAGCGTCTCTTCGACCATCCGCTCCCGCGCGATGAAGTTGGGGTTGTAATCGCGCGAGGGGTCCACTCCGATGAAGACGAAGCCCCGATGGCCCAGCTCGAGGAGCCGGAGGACGGCGTCGCGGGCGGAGGAGCGGCTGTCCGTGTCGATCCAGGAGATCGCCGGACTCTCGATCCGGTCGCTCACCGAGACGCAGGGGATGCCCATCTCCTCGATGACGCGCATCTGCTCGGGGGGAAAGCGCCGCAGGCCGACGAATACCAGGCCGTCCACCTTGCGCTGATGCCAGACTCGCAGGAAGTTGAAGTCGCCCTCGAAGTCGTAATCGGTCGTCAGCAGGAGATCCCAGCCCAACTCGCGGCCCTTGACCTCGACGCCGCTCAGGAGACTCATCACGTAGAAGTTATTGTACAGCGGAAGGTCGTACATGCGAGGCGTGACGAAGGCGATGGTGTGGGTGAGACCATGGTTCAAGGCTTGAGCCTGGCGGTTGGGATGGTAGTTGAGCTCCTTGATCGCCGCCTCGACCCGCGCGCGCGTCTCGGGCCTGACGTTATCGAGGTCGTTGATGACCCGCGATACCGTAATGAAGGACACTCCGGCCTTTTCGGCCACGTCTTTTTGCGTTGCCATGGGCAAATGCGAGCATAAACGCTTCGCCGACGAGGCATCAAGGCCCCTCGAGCTCCGCCGTCCGCGTTGACCGGCGGCCTCGGCGGACGCTACCATGACTCCATGTTCGATCCACGGACCTATTCCTCGCGCCGACGCGCGCTCCTGGAGGGCCTCGCCTCGCGAGGCATCGGTACGGGCACCATAGCGATGCTCGGCAACGGCGAGAGCCCGATGAACTATGCGGCCAATTGCTATAGCTTCCGGCAGGACTCGTCCTTCCTGTATTTCGTCGGAATCGCGCTGCCCGGCCTGGCGGCGACGATCGACATAGCGAGCGGCACGGCGACGCTCTACGGCGAAGAGGCGACGATCGACGACATAGTCTGGACGGGCCCCCAGCCCGCCTTCGCCGAGCTCGCCGCCCTCTCCGGCATCACGCGCTCGCGGCCGCGGCCGGCGCTCGCTAGCGACCTTGCGGGCAAGGGAGGAAGCCTGCTCTACCTTCCGCCCTACCGCGCGGACGCTCGCGCCGAACTGGCCGAACTGACTGGCATGCCCTACGCGGCCGTCGACGGCGGAGCCTCCCTTGCCCTGATCAAGGCCGCCATAGCCCTGCGCGAGATCAAGTCCGACGACGAGATCGCCCAGATGGACAGGGCGGTCGCCGTCACGGTCGATATGCATAGGGCCGCCCTCGCCACCGCGCGAGCCGGCATGCTGGAATCCGATGTCTATGGCCGCGTAGCCGAAGTGGCCTTCGCCTCGGGGGGCGGACTCTCCTTCCGCGTCATAGCGACGACGAGGGGCGCCACCCTCCATACGCATTCGCACGACGATCGGCTCGAGGACGGCGGCCTCTTCCTCCTCGACGCGGGCGCAGAGGCCCCATCGGGCTACGCCGGCGACCTGAGCACGAGCTTTCCGATAGGCCCGCGCTTCGACGATCGTCAACGCGTCATCTACGAGCTCGTCCTCCGCATGCATGGGAAAGCCTGTTCGATGCTGAGGCCCCGAGCGAATTTTCGCGACGTGCATCTCGCGGCGGCCCGAGAGGGCGTCCTCGGCTTGCAGGAGCTCGGCCTCATGCGCGGAGACGCCGACGAGGCGGTATCTTCGGGCGCCTACGCCTTCTTCTTCCCCTGCGGGACCGGCCACATGATCGGACTCGACGTTCACGACATGGAGGATTACGGCGAGATCCACGTCGGCTACGAGGGCGCCGAGCGCAGTCCTCTCTTCGGCCTCAAGTCCCTTCGCCTGGCCAAGCCCCTCAAGGCCGGCATGACCTTCACCGTCGAGCCAGGAATCTATTTCATCCCCGAACTCTATTCGATGTGGGAGGCCGAGGGCCGATTCGCGAATTTCATCGATTACCGGACGGTAAAATCCTGGCTCGGCTTCGGCGGCATGCGCAACGAGGAAGACTGGCTCGTAACCCAAAACGGCGCCAGGATGCTCGGGCCGGCCTTCGATAAGTCCGCCGAGGCGATCGAGCGCGCGCGCTCATAATCGCCAATCGCCTGTTTCCATGAAGCGAACCCGCCGAAATGCCGGGGGTTCCTATTTTACGGAGTCGCCACAGGGTCCGACATTGGCTGTTCGGGCCACTCATATTTTGTGCGTTTACCACTGAAAGCGCTGGCCTAAGCAAGTTCGGGACGGGGCCCGCCCAACTTGGGTAGTCCTCGTCACCAACTTGGGTAGTCCTCGTCACCAACTTGGACGATCGTCGCCGCCAACTTAGGCAATCCTCCTCGCCAAGTTGGCGAGGAGCCCTTTTTTTGTTGAGACGCAAGCCGCCTCGCCTGGTAAGGGAGGCCATAATAGCTGCCCGCGGGGGCTTAGATACCGCGAACGCGACACATCGAAAGGATCCGTGAAGACGCTTGTATGCGTTCTCCCCTCGTCATTCTAGAACGTTTCGTCATCCAAGCGTCAATAAGAGGCCAAAGCGGTAGTCACTCCGCTTTCGATCTGTACGAGCTCTTCCGTCGAAGTCTTGCCGTCCGCCTTGGATTTGAATACGGCTTTGACCGTATAGCCTGGCACCTTGTCGCTGGTCCACATTTCGACGGTGCCCTGTCCCTCCGCTTGGTCTATCAGGTAATGGTCGGTGGTAAAGCTGCCGCCCTCGACCTGCAGCTCTTCCTTGCCGACGAGATATTTGGCCATATCGGCTCTACTCTTCGGCATATCGTATTGTGCCCGAGTCGGTTGCGCTTGAGTCTGATCGGGTACGAATTCTCCAATCGCCCCGGTTCCGGGATCTTTGTAGCGCACCCTCTGCACGACGGAATCGGGGCCGACGAGAAATTCGTACAGGATGCGGCTTTTACCTGAATCCATTCTCAGGCGCCACCATTGCGAGGCGTCCGGATTGACCTTCAAAAGGGCTCGTTCGAAGGTAGTGGAATTCGAGGAGCTCCCGGACCCCGAGATAGTCCAGACGGCCCCCTGTCCCGGCGCATAGTTCGAACCGCCGGAGCCGGACCAACCCATGCCCAACATCCCGCTATTCAACGCGTTGAATTGGTATTGGTAGCCTGCCGCGACGGCGCCTGCCGGGGGGGCGCTTCCCGCTTGCGGCTGGCTTTGAGCAGGGGTCGACATTGCGGGGGCGGGCGAAGGCGCGGCCTGCGGCGCGGCTTGTTGCGCCGGTGCCGGCGCGGTGGGCTGGACTTTTGCCGCCTCGGCTTTTCCCATAGCGGCCGAGAGCGCGCCGCCAAGGCTCGAGCATCCGATAGACAAGGAAAAAGCCGCCGCCGCGATCGCCGAAGCCGATAAAGCCCTTCCGATACGCCTGGGATGTCCCGCCATTTTTCCCCTCCCTCTCGTCCTGTCCGATGAACTCGGAGTTGAAAGTACTATGAGACGATCATAAAGGGAATATAGCGAAAACGAAATATACCTCAGCCCAGCTCGATCTCCCTGATCCGGCCCATGCCTGTCCCGACCTCGTAGAATTGGACCTCGAACCATTTCTCGGCGTCGTCCGGCACGCCGACGACCGCGAAGGTCGGATGGTCGCGCCCGCGCGGCCGGGAGATGGATCCGGGATTGAGGACGAGGATGCCGCGAAATTCCTCGAAGTATGCCCGATGCGTATGGCCGAAGAGGACGAGCTTGGCGCCCACGGCCTCGGCGGCGGCGACGATCCGGCCGAGGCTTTCCGTGACCCCCTCGTGATGGCCGTGCAGTAAAAGGATGGGCCGATCGGCGCTGCCTATGAGGCGCCGGGGCCAGAGATCGGGGTCGGAATCGCCGTTGCCTCGCACTCCCTCCACGCGGGGCAGGATGAGCTTCGCGTGCCGCGCGGCCCGCTGGACGTCCTCTACCCCGTCGCCCATATGCGCGATGAGATCGACCTTGGAGGCGAATCGCCGTAATACCACCGTCAGGCTCGATATATCGTGATGCGAATCGGAGACGGCGAGGATGCGCA
>CAVZVX010000109.1:0-4497 GCA_963778775.1 uncultured Spirochaetota bacterium
TGGCTCAGGAAGGAAGGCGAGTTCGTCCGCAAGGGCGAAGCGCTCTTCGAGCTCGAGTCCGAGAAGGCGAGCATGACCGTGCCTTCCCCCTGCGACGGCAGGCTGGAGATACTGCTCGGCGCGGGAGCCGAGGCGACGATAGGCCAGGTGATCGCCTATGTCGACGACGAGGCAGTGCCCGAGACCTCGGCTCTCATCGCGCCCCCCGCTCCCGCTCCCGCTGTAGCGCCCCGTCCCGCGGTTCCTCCCGCGCCCGCGCCGACCGCCGCGCCGGTGACGATTGCCGCGCCCGCGCCGACCGCGGCGCCCGGAGAACCGAAAGCCTCGCCCGGAGCGAGCGATGGCGGCCGAGGGCGTGACGCGCAGCCCCCTCTCGATGATGCGCAAGACGATAGCGAGGCGTCTCGTCCAGTCCAGGCAGGAAGCCGCCCATCTCACTACGTTCAACGAAGTCGACATGGAGGAGATCATCCGGATACGCAAGGCCTTCGGCGAGGATTTTCAGGCCAAGTACCGGGCGAAGCTAGGCTTCATGTCCTTCTTCGTCAAGGCGGCGGTAAAGGCTCTCCAGGAATTCCCGATCGTGAATTCGCGCATCGAGGGCGACGAGCTGGTGAAATCGGATTTCTACGACATCGGCGTCGCGGTGTCCACCGATCGCGGCCTCCTTGTGCCCGTCCTCCGTGACGCCGACCGGATGAGCTTCGGCGAGATCGAGGCCAAGCTCGCCGATCTCGCGACGAGGGCGAGGGAGAAGAGGATCGAGCTCTCCGAGCTCCAAGGCGGTACCTTTACGATCACGAACGGCGGGGTCTTCGGCTCGATGCTCTCGACCCCCATCCCCAACTATCCCCAGTCCGCCATCCTGGGCATGCATGCCATCCAGCGCAGGCCCGTGGCGGTCGGCGACGCGGTCGTCGTCAGGAGCATGATGTACCTCGCCCTGACCTACGACCACAGGCTCATAGACGGGAGGGACGCGGTGCTCTTCCTCATCAAGATCAAGGAGAGCATCGAGGATCCCGAGAGGTTGATCCTAGGCCTTTAGCGATCCGTCGAAATACCAGAGCTTATTCGACGGATCGCCTTGCAATTGCTCGAAAACCTTCGGTTTTCTGCGCAATTGCGTTTTCATGGCAGTGTTGAAAAAGGCTCCATAGCCTTTTTCAACACCCTTTTTACGGCCCGAGAGGGCGGAAGGGGCGGGTATGGAGAGCGCGGCCTACGCGAAGGGTCTCGAAGGCGTCGTCGCCGGAGAGAGCGCGATCTGCAAGATCGACGGGGAGAAGGGAAGGCTATCGTATCGAGGCTACTCGATCGAGGATCTCGCCGCGCATTCGAGCTTCGAGGAGGTGGTCTATCTCCTCCTGTACGGCAAGCTGCCGACCAAGTACGTCTTCGACGAGTTCTCGCAAAGGATGCGGGCCTCGCGGGCCTTGCATCCCAAGGTCGTGCAGATGATCCGCAACTTTCCCGAGGGAGGGAAGCCCATGGAGCTCCTCCAATCGGTAATGGCCTACCTTTCGGGCTACGTCGAGCACCGGATCGAGCACTCCTCGACCTGCAATTGCCGGCAGACCCTCCATCAGGTCGCCCAGCTCGCCACGGTAGCCGCGACCTACGCCCGCTTCAAGAACGGGCAGGACTATCTCGAGCCGAGGATGGACCTTTCGCACGGCGCGAACCTGCTGTACATGCTGCGCGGCCGCGAGCCGGACGAGGACGAGGGGAGGATCATGGACGCCTGCCTCGTCCTCCATGCCGAGCACGGCTTCAACGCGTCGACCTTCACGGCCCGCGTCGTGGCCTCGACGCTTTCCACCTGCTATTGCAGCATCGCCGCCGCGATAGGCGCCCTCTACGGCTCACTCCACGGAGGCGCCAACGAGAAGGTCTTCGCCATGCTCGAGCAGATCGGCTCGGTCGACAAGGTCGAGGCCTGGGTGGGCAAGGCCTTCGAGGAGGCCCAGAAGATCATGGGCATGGGCCACCGCATCTACAAGACCAAGGACCCGCGCTCCAAGATCATGGAGGACTTCCTCGAGACCCTGTCGGCCAAGAAAGGCGACCGCGGGCAACTCGACATGCTCAAGAAGATCGAGCAGCTCGCGACGCCGCACTTCGAGTCGCTCGAGAAGAAGATCTACCCCAACGTCGATTTCTACTCGGGCTCCGTCTACTATCTCCTGGGCATCCCCAAGTACCTCTACGCCCCGATCTTCGCCGTCGCCCGCATACCCGGCTGGCTGGCCCACATCCTCGAGCAGCGCGAGGGCAACCGGATCTTCCGCCCCGAGAGCATCTACACGGGCTCGGAGGACAGGCCCTACGAGCCCATGGAGAAGAGGCAGTAGGCCCAGCGCCGCCCGAGTCAGTGTTCCTGGACGAATTCGAAGCTGTTGTTGGTTACGACATCCGTTACCTGCAAGTCGCCCGATTTCAGGCGATGGAAGGTATACCGAAGACCGCCGCCGGAATCGAAGGCTATATCGAGCCGGTCGCCGGACACCGTATATTTCCCGTTTTGATACGTTCCCATGTGGCCGAGGTCGATTTGGGTGCAGCTCCCGTTCGCATCGAAGAGATAGACGAGCTTGTTGCTCTTCCAGGTGCCGACGAGCGAAATCGGCACGGCTTTCGCCGCGCACGAAGCCGCCAGCAGCGCCGCGCAAATCAGGATTCCGAATGAAAAACGCGAGAATCTGGACATGTATTCCCCCTGCGGCATTCGAGCGAATTATTGCGGAACCTCATTGCGCGACGTATCCGAAAGCCTGCCCGAGACCCGTCGTAAGCGCACCCATATTACCTAAACGTCGGGTAAAGTCAATGGCGAAGCCGGCTCGTTGACTCGCCGTCTGCCCCGCTCGGACCCGGCAAGAATGGGTTTCGAGATGAGCATGAAATGCGGGATCCGCCTTATCCTCGTTTTGGCCGTCATCGCCTTTTCCCCTCCTTTCGCGGCTTCGGCGCTCGACCTCCCGACAGGCTCTTCCGACCTTTCCATCGGCCCGGAAGACGTTCGCATAAACGCGCGCGACGACGGCGGCTACGATCTCTACGTCCGAGCGAAACCGGGCATGGCGTCGATACTCCTCACCGAGACCACGAAGGATCCCGCGATGAAGGCCGACAACTTCGCCTATCGGGCCATGGAGCGGAACGACGTCAACGGCGGGGAAACGCGCCTTCTCAACGGCAAGCCCCTCCCGGCCTCGAGCAAACTCTATTCGCTCATATCGTCGACGCCCCTGCCCTATGCCGACTTCGGCACGGCCTTTCGCATCCTTATCCCGCCAGTGCTGATTTACGGCTATCCCTGGAGCCGTTCGGGCACCGTCGCCGTGGGACAGGGAACCTACCTGAACATTCGGGCCTTCGCGAAGCGCTATGCCGATTACAGCGGCGCCTTCCTGGATAATCCGTACCAGATCGCGATATCCGCCAAGCCGATTCCGCCGATCACGGAGCCGGCAACCGTCATTACGGCGCCGCAGATTCAGGCGCAGGTCGCCGCCCCGCCCCCTCCTGCGGACGACCGTCCGTCCGCGAAAATCGTCGGGCTTATCGATACGAGCCCGAAGAGCCTCGACCTCGTCCTGTGCCTGGACACTACCGCGAGCATGGTGCCGTATTTCGACGACATCAGGAAAAACATCGGACCCATGCTGCGAGAGCGCGTCTCGGGCTTCTCCCGTTTCCGCATCGGCGTCGTTCTCTATAAGGACTACTGGCCCGACGAATACATAACGCGGAACTATCCCTATACCTCCGATATCGCGGTCATAGAGCGGATCGTGAAGAGCGCCGTGGTCTACGGAGGCGGGGACATCCCCGAAGCGGAAGTCGAGGCCTTGAACGCGGCGGAGACCGAGTTCGACTGGAGCGCCGACGGACGCCAGGTCATCGTCCTCACCGACGCTCCGCCGCATCCCGATCCGCGCGGCAAGATCCTCTTCGACGACGTGGCGAGCATGGCGGAAGCGAAGGGCATAAAGCTGGACGCCGTGAACGAGCCGACGATGATGCTTTCGCCCCCCAATCCCGACCATCCCGAGTTCGAGAACGAGGTCAAGTATCTCGCTTCGCTTTCCGGAAGCGGCTCGGCCCGACTGTTCGCCCTCGCCGACGGCTCTCCCCCTCTCGCGGCCGCCTCGGAGGGAGGCCCGACGGGAACGGCTTCGCCGAAACCGCAGGCCCTTTTGGAGGACAAGCTCGGCGTCGTCCTCTCCTCGGTTTCCCCCGTCTCCTTCCTGCGCCTCGACGAGGCGAGGGTGCCGGCCGACGTCGCCGCGATGGATATCGCGGCCGTGAAGCGGCTGGCCGCGTCCATGGGCGCCACCCACGTAATACTCAGCCGGACCCGGAGCTCGGGCGCGTTTTCCGAGACCGTCTCGCGCCTCGTCAATGCGGCAACGGGACTCGTGCTCGCCCATGACGTCGTATGGCGCTCACGCGCGGACGGCAAGGAAGCCGTCTTCGTGAACGGCGTCAGGG
>CAVZVX010000110.1:0-30334 GCA_963778775.1 uncultured Spirochaetota bacterium
CTCATCGCTTTTTCAATTGCGCGTTGAGCGATTCCAGGGCCAGGGCGGCCCGGGCGGCTTTGTAGGCGGCGCTCTCGCCGCGGTCGGGAGCTGAGTCTCTGTGACAGGAAACTCCCTTGATGTCGATCCGTATCTCCATGCGCCCTGTGGTGGCCGCGCGCGCGCGCGCACACACACACACACACACACACACACACACACACACACACACACACACACACACACACACACACACACACACACACACACACACACACACACACACACACACACACACACACACACACACACAGCAGCGGGCCTAGCCGTCTCCATGCGGCTCTCCACATTGCCCGGCCTATGTGACTTGTATCGATATGGGCATCGAAGACGAGGACCTTCGTGCCCTCGCCCCTGCGGGGGCCGACTCGCCCGAGTAGGCTGCCCAGCCCGTCGGTGTGGACTTCCTCCATCCCCGCCTCCTTGCACATTTTGGTGAGGAGCTTGATACGGTCCTTCTCGGTGCAGCTGAAGCCGGGAACCTTGATCATCTCCGAAAGGTTTTTCGCCGTGTAGTCGCGGTACTTCCTCGCCTGCGATAAAATTTCCATTTACGCTCCTCTTTCTTCCATTCTTTTCCAAAGCCGCCGTGTCTCGATCCGGGCCTTGGCCGCGATGCCCTGGGCATCGAACGCCGGCTCGCGGTCCTCGACGACGAAGGCGCCGTTGACCATGACTGACTTGACCGACCGGGAGGAGAGGCCGAAGGCGAGGTGTCCGGCGAGGTTGCCGCCGACCAGGGGCGTCGGCGGATCGTAGTCCCACAGCACGAGGTCGGCGACCGCGCCGGCGACGACCCTGCCGAAGGCCCCGGAGCCGGAGGCGACGGGGAGGCCCATGTAGCGCTCCATCAGCCTGTTGCCGCGGTCGAGGCAGCGCAGGAATTCAGCCGGCCACCAGGGGCCGCCCGCCTCTCGGTGGCGGAAGCAGGCGAAGCGGAACTCCTCGAGCATGTCGGCGCTCATCCCGTCCGTGCCCAAGACGACGTTGGCGAAGCGCGGCAGCAGCGCGTTGTAGCCGACCGCGTTGTTCATGTTGCTTCGCGCGTTGTGCGCGAGGAAGGAGCCGCGGGCGTTGAGGAGCTCGGCCTCGGCCTCGCCTAGCCAGACGCCGTGGCCGACTATCGTCTTGGGGCCGAGGCAGCCCGCCGCGTCGAGGCGGGGCGCGAGATCGACGCCGAAGCGGTAGCGCGAGTCCACCGCGTCGAACTTGTCCTCGCCCGCGTGGATGTGGAGACCGCGGTTGGAGGATCTCACCGCGTCGCCGAGGGCCGCCAGGGTCTCCTCGCCGATCGTGAAGCCCGCGTGCGCGCCTATCGCGGCGTCGACGAGGGGCCGTGCGAGCCGTGCGCGGCCGGCTCGGCTTCTCGCTCGCCTCGCGATCGGCGTCGATTTCGCGGGCGAAGCGCAGGTTCTCGGCGATTCCCGGCTTGCGCGCCTTCCATGCCGTTGCGGTCCGTCGTCTCGTAGCACAGGAGGCCGCGCAGGCCGATCTTCCTCGTATGCCTCGCGGATCACCGAGAGGCTGCCGTCTATGGCCTCGGGGCCGGCATGGTGGTCCACGACGCTCGTCACGCCGGAGCATCGCCGCGTCTGCGCAGCCCGCGAGCGCGCTCGCCTCGAGGATCGGCAGGTCGATGGCGCGGTCGAGCCGCCACCAGAGATGCTTCAGCTGCTGGGCGAAGTCCTTCGAGGGGGCGATGTCGACCATGAGGCCGCGGGCGAGGGCCGAGTACAGGTGCGTGTGGGCGCAGACCAGGCCGGGGCTGAGTAGGCTGCCCGTGACTCGTTTGGCGCCGGGATACTTGCCGGCGAGAGCCTGTCTGCCCGCTCGAGGACCGTCCCCGGGTCGGCTCGCCCTGTGGGGCCGGCGACGCCACGTCCATCGGTTCGGAGACGGCCGGCGGCTCGAAGGAGATGACGCGGACGCTCTCGAACAGGGTCATGGGCGGCCCCCAACAGATAGGGATGATCGATAAATACCGCTCGGGCGAGCGCGGCCATGGGATCCCCCATTCCGCCCATTCCGCGAAGCTCAGCTCCGCTATGGGCGCTAGAAACCGGTCGCAGGTACAGATCGGCGGGCGCCTCTGCCGAAGACGAAGCCTGGGTTGACGACGCGGCGGCGACCGTCGTCGATGCCTCCACCGCGGCCCATCCCTGAAGAGGGTCGGCTTGTCGCGGTACGGCTCGCCCTCGTAGGGGCAGAAGACGCCGCAATTGCCGCACTCGTTGCAGAGGGCGTCGATATGGAGGATCTGGATGGCCTGACTCGAGTCCGCCGGTGCCCGCGGCAGGGCGAAGTTGGCGCGGTTGGGGCAGACCTCGACGCAGCGACAGGCAAACCGGAGTCGCAGGTCAGGCAGCGTTCCGCCTCGCGCGAGACGAAGTCGGGGGCCCATATCAAGCCTCTCGGCGATCTTCGCCGCGGGCCGCCAGCTTGTCGGCGTCGGGCGAGGGAGGGGACGTAGGATGAACGCGGAGGCTCGATGCCCGCGCGCGCGGAGCGCCGTAGGATCCGGCTCGGCGCACCGTCCGCCTCGGCGGTGATTATGAGGCTGGGTCCGCGCGCAGCGTCCCCCCCACGTAAATGCCGGCGGGAGGTCGTCTGTGTGGCCGGATCGAGCCCCATCCGCCCGCGGAGTCATGCCCAGGGCGGCAGGAGGCCGCGTCGGGCGTCTCGCCACTGGGCCACGAGGAGCTCGCAGTCGACGATCTCGGGTCCTCGTCGGTGGGCTCGGGCGGCACCTGCGCCGAGGCGTCGCGCTCGCCGCCGTCATGGCGCGAGGACGAGCCGGGGCTTCGGGGCCGAGGTAGGGCGCGTTCGGGGAGGCTGAGATCGAGCTCCGCCCTCTTCCAGGGCGCTGCGAGCTTCCTCTTCGTCGGCCGGGCATCTCGTCCCGTGGCTCCGCCGATAGCGAGAAGGACCTCCTCGATGCCCGGGAGCCGGAGAGCCACTCGCACGGCGTCCATCGCGGTGTCGCCGCCGCCGGCCACGACCACGTCCGGGCCTGCCGTAGGGCCAGTCGTCGACGGCAGCCTGCCGCGGCGAGCCGCGAGGCCGCCGCGAGGAAGGAAGGGCGTCGACGACGGGAGTCGGCGTCGCCCTCGATGGCCGAGCTCCTTCGGCGCGGGGCGCCCGCGCAGACGAAGAAGTCGGTGAAGCCTTCGGCCTCGAGCCTGCCGAGGCTTTTCGAATACCGTCCTGCGCGGACGCCTCGAGCGGAATCCGCGCCGAGCGAGCGGATCCCTTCGATGTCGGCTGCCGAGTCGGCGCAGGGGAGCCGGAAGCGCGGGATCACGTTGGCAGGCACTCCTCCCGGCTCCTCGGCTTCGTCGAAGACGGTGACGGGCGCGCCGGCCAGCGCGAAGGTAGTGCGCGCAGGCGAGCCCGGCCGGGCCGGCGCCGATGACGGCGACTTCCTTGGAACGAAGCGTTGCGCGGCGCCGCTCGGCCGGGCAGGACGCCGCCTTCGCGCAGGCCAGTTTGACGGCGCGTATCTCCACCGTGCCCTCGTAGTCGTTGCGGCAGCAGGCCTCCTGGCAGGCGTGATCGCAGAGGGTGCCCGTGATGAAGGGGAGGGGATTGTCGGCGAGTATCAGGCGAGGGCCTCTTCGGCGCGCCCTCGGCCTCGAGGCGGATGTATTCGGGGACCTTCTGGCCCACGGACAGGCTTCGACGCAGGGAGCGGCGAAGCAGTCGAAAAGTGGGAGGGGTTTCTTTATCGCGGCCTTGCCCGATTTCCAAGCGAGCGGTATTCGGGAGGGG
Source organism: uncultured Spirochaetota bacterium (assembly GCA_963778775.1). GTDB lineage: Bacteria > Spirochaetota > Spirochaetia > Treponematales > Rectinemataceae > UBA1306. Next base: position 3,808 of record CAVZVX010000110.1, read on the forward strand.
CGAGGGCTGAATCGGCCAAGCGAGCGAGGGCCGCGGCGTCGGGACGGTCCGGCGAGGATGGGAGGGCCGCGACGGCCGCGCGCGCGGCGGGAAGGAGGCGGAGGTATCCTCCCGGCTTGAGGATGTCGGTGGCGATCGTAATCGGCCCCATGCCCGCCGCGATCAGTTCGCCCGCGTTCCTCGGCCCGGCGCCGCCGCAGTAGGAGAAGCGCGATCCCCAGTCGGGCAGGGCGGCGGCGAGCTCGGCCGCGAGAGCGACGGTCAGGGGAAAGAGGGCCCGGCCGGACATGTAGCGCTCGACGCCGGGAAGGAAGGCGCTTGATTCGCGTTGGCGAGGGTATTGGAGAGCTTTATCCCGAATCTCCTGTCGCGGGCCTTGGCCTTCGCGTCGAGGGAGGAGATCAGGCCGAGAGCGTCGGGGAACTGGAGGTCGCGCTCGAAGTTGTCGCGACGTATCTCGATGGCCTTCCATCCCGTTTCGTCGAGGATCGCCTCGCCGCGTCGAAGCCGAGGAGGGTGGGGTTGAGCTTCACGAAGGTGTCGAAGCCCTTCTCCTCGATGAGGTAAAGCCGATGCGCTCGATCTCGTCGGGCGGGCAGCCGTGCATCGTCGAGAGGGTGACCGAGTGGACGGGCGAGGAGGGAAGTCGGCGACTAGATCGGGACCTTCGCGACGGCGCCGGCGCCGGCTCCGTCGCGGACCGAAGGCCGAGCGGAAGGCCTCGGACTCGACGAAGGCCTCGAGATCGCGCATCGTGCCCTTCCAGAATCGTCCGGCGGGGCGCCCATCCCCTCCATGAAGGCGTCCATCTTGAGGGGCTTCGGATTCTTTTTAAGCAGGGTGTAGCCCACGGAACATATCGGAAGAGGAAGCGCGCGGCGAGGGCGAGACCGAGGGACAGTCTTATCGCTGATCCATCCGCGCAGATGATCCTCGGCGGGCTGTTCGCCAGGCGCTGAGTCGGTCGACCACTCCGTGTCGTGTCCTCGAGGATGTTGATGCAGGGCTTGTCTATGTCGAGGGCGTCCTTCACCTGCACGGTCTCTGAGTTCTACGCGCGCGCCCGCGACATGTAGCTGCTATGCGAGCCAGGTGTCATCCTGCTCGGGGCGCGCGGCGGGGACCGACGGGCAGCGAGACGTGGCTCTCTCTCCTTATGATATTGAGGGGCTGGGGTGCTGGAAGCTCTTGAGCTTGGAAGGCTGTGCGGAAGGCCTTCTCGGGATGTCGGCACCCTCCCCTTGGCCCGGAATTCGCCGCGATGTGTGCCAGGAGCTCGCCGAGGCCGGTCGTATCGATGATCTCTGCCTGGACGATAGCAGCCCCCATGTTGTCAAGCGGCCGCAGCCGCCCGGCTCGGCCACGATTCCCGACTTCGCGTCTCGTAAACGATGCGGCCGCGGACGCAGGCTCAGCCGTGCCACGTGTGCGTGGGAACACGCCTATGCCTTCAGAGGGTGCTACTCCTGCCTTTGGACAGGAGCCTCGCACGTACAAATCGTGGCGGCCGGAAAGGTCGCATCTCAGGACGGAGATCCGCGGGGAGAGGGGCCCCTTTTCGCGCCGACAAGCCGACAGCCAACTTTTCGCGGCCGCTCCAGAGTTTTTTTTTATATATAAAAAAAAAAAAAAAAAAAAAAAAAAAAAAAAAAAAAAAAAAAAAAAAAAAAAAAAGGGGGGGGGGGGGGGGGGGGGGGGGGGGGGGGGAAAAAAAAAAAAAAAAAAAAAAAAAAAAAAAAAAAAAAAAAAAAAAAAAAAAAAAAATATGCCCCGAGGCCAGGAGCTTCCAGAGCCTGCCGCGTTCGGCCCTTACCCTTGACTTCTACGGAGCGGCCCCCAGGGCTACGCCGTCCTCGGCCAAGTCCTCGTGGCCGTAGTGCCAGGAAGTCCAGGCAGGTTCTCGCAGCTCGCGCCGGCGGCCCTGGCGAGCTCGGCCGCGGCGGCCGTCCCGACATGAACTATATGGAGGGAGGATTCTCGGCCGCGGGCGAGGGCGAGGGCCGAGGCGAGGCGGCGAGCTCGGCCGCGGCCGAGAGGCGGAGTAATCCGACCATTCGGCCCTGGCGCTGCCGCGCGCCGCCTTGACGCGCGCCGTCGCCGCCGTCACGTAGTCGAGATCCTCGGCGTGAAGCAGGATCGGTCGGCCCAGGCGCTCGCCTTCCGCGACGATGCGCGCGAAATCCTCGTGGGTCACGCGGGTGAAGTTTTGATGCCCGAGATGAAGTAGCACTTGAAGCCGACGACTCTGGACGCCAGCTCGGCCATGCCTCCGGCCAGGCTCGCCTCGACCGCGTGGCCCGAGACGAGCCGTACAATGCGTAGTCGACAATGGCGCTTTTGGAAATATGGGCGAGCTTGTTCTCGAGTGCGGCCTGGTTGATGACCGGCGGGAGGGAGGTGCAGGGCATGTCGGTGATGGTCGTGACCCCTCCTCTCGCCGCCTCGGAGCTGCCGTGGCGGAAGTCCTCGCGCGAGGTGAAGCCCGGCTCGTCGAAGTGGACGTGGGGATCCATCGCCCGGGCAGGACGAGGAGGCCGAGGCGTCGACGACTTCCTCGCCGGGGACGGCTTCGAGGCCCTCGGCGACCTCGGCCAGGCGCTCCCCCGGACCCGCAGAGAACCGCGCCTGAAGTCCGCTTCGCCCGGCAGGGCGACTAGACCGTTCCGAATGATCACCGGGCTCCTGGATATAGTCGAGGGCCTTCTCGGGAGTCATCGGGAGGTCGGACATGCCCGGGATCTCTTTTGGGATGGCCGCGCGCCCCTTCGCGCTGCGCGCGGCGGGGCGCGCGGCCATCCCGAGGACTCCCCGGGCATGTACGACATCCCGATGACTCCCGAGAAGGCCCTCGATTATATCCAAGGAGCCCGACCATGATCCTCCGAAACGGTCTAGTCGCCCTGCCGGGCGAAGCGGACTTCAGGCGCAGATCTCTGCGGGTCAGGGGGGAGCGCCTGGCCGAGATCGCCGAGAGCCTCGAAGCCGTCCCCGGCGAAGAAGTCGTCGACGCCTCGGGCCTCCTCGTCCTGCCCGGGGCAATCGATCCCCACGTCCACTTCGACGAGCCGGGCTTCACCTCGCGCGAGGACTTCCGCCACGGCAGCTCCGAGGCGGCGAGAGGAGGAGTCACGACCGTGATCGACATGCCCTGCACCTCCCTCCCGCCGGTCATAAATCCCGCCGCACTCGAGAACAAGCTCGCCCATATTTCCAAAAGCGCCGTCGTCGACTACGCATTGTACGGCGGCGTCTCGGGCCACGCGGTCGAGGCGAGCCTGGCCGGAGGCATGGCCGAGCTGGCGTCCAGAGTCGTCGGCTTCAAGTGCTACTTCATCTCGGGCATGGAAAGCTTCACCCGCGTGACCCACGAGGATTTCGCGCGCATCGTCGCGGAAGGCGAGCGCCTGGGCCGACCGATCCTGCTTCACGCCGAGGATCTCGACTACGTGACGGCGGCGACGGCGCGCGTCAAGGCGGCGCGCGGCGGCGCCAGGGCCGAATGGTCGGATTACGCCGACTCGCGGCCCGAGGCGGCCGAGCTCGCCGCCGTCGCCTCGGCCCTCGCCCTCGCCCGCGGCCGAGAATCCTCCCTCCATATAGTTCATGTCGGGACGGCCGCCGCGGCCGAGCTCGCCGGCGCCGCCGGCGCGAGCTGCGAGACCTGCGCGCACTACCTGGCCTTCGGCCGCGAGGACTTCGCCGAAAAGGGCGCAGCCCTCAAGACCGCTCCCGTCGTCAAGGGAAGGGCCGAGCGCGGCAGGCTCTGGAAGCTCCTCGCCTCGGGCGCGATCGATTTCCTCGCGAGTGACCACGCCCCCTCCTCGCGCGAGGAGAAGGAGACGGGCGATGTCTGGAGCGCCTACGGCGGCATCCCCGGCGTGGGCACCGGCTTCCTCTACCTCTATTCCGAGGGCTTCGTCGGAGGCCGGCTGAGCCTCCCTCGCTTCCTCGAGGCCAGCTCTGGAGCGGCCGCGAGGCGCTATGGTCTGTCGGCGCGAAAAGGGGCCCTCTCCCCGGGCAAGGACGCGGATCTCGTCCTGATCGATCCTTCGGCCGGCACGAGGATCGAAGGTGCGAGGCTCCTGTCCAAAGGCAGGATCACGCCCTTCGAAGGCATGGTCCTTTCCGGCGCCGTGGCGGCCACCTACGTCCGCGGCCGCATCGTTTACGACGCGAAGTCGGGAATCGTGGCCGAGCCGGGCAGCGGCCGCTTCCTGACATGGGGGTACTCGTGAGCAAGATCATGGATACGACCGGCCTCGGCGAGCTCCTGGCGCGCATCGCGGGCGAATTCCGGGCCAAGGGGACGATCTACGACATCCCCGAGAAGGCCTTCCGCGCAGCCTTCGAGCTCGAGGCTTCCAGCCCCGGCCTCGATATCATGAGAGGCCGCGTCTCGCTGCCCGTCGGTCCCGCCGCGGGCCCGAGCAGCCAGATAGCGCCCAATCTCGTGGCGGCCTATCTCGCGGGCGCGCGCGTATTCGAGCTCAAGACCGTGCAGGTGAAGGACGCCCTCGACATAGACAAGCCCTGCATCGACGTCCTCGACGAGGGACACAACACGGAGTGGTCGACCGAGCTCACGCTGACCGCCGCCCGCGAGGAGTATCTGCGCGGATGGATCGCGATCGGGCTCCTCGCCTCGGTATTCTCGCCCTCGCCGCGCGCTTTCCTCTTCAACCTGTCCGTGGGCTACACCCTCGAGGGAATCCGAAGCCCCTCGATGGACGCCTTCATCGAGGGGATGAGGGCCCCCGCCGAGACGGCATTCTGGAAGGGCGCGATGCGCGAACTCGAGGTCTTCGTCGAGTCCGAGGCCTTCCGCTCCGCGTTCGTCCGCGACGGAGGCGGCGCCGGCGTCATGGCGAGGGTTCAGGACCTAGTCGCCGACTTCCCCTCCTCGCCCGTCCACTCCGTCACCCTATCGACGATGCACGGCTGTCCGCCCGAGGAGATCGAGCGCATCGGCGCCTACCTCATCGAGGACAAGCGCTTCGACGCCTTCGTGAAGCTCAACCCCACCCTCCTCGGCTTCGACGAGGCCAGAGCCATCCTCGACGAGACGGGATGGAAAGCCATCGAGATACGTCGCGACAACTTCGAGCGCGACCTGCAATTCCCCGACGCTCTCCGCCTGATAGCCTCGCTCGCCGCCAAGGCCAAGGCCCGCGACAGGAGCTTCGGCATCAAGCTGTCCAACACTCTCGCCAACGAGAATCACGGTCCCTCCCTCCCGGGCGGCGAGCGCTACATGTCCGGGCGGGCCCTCTTTGCCCTGACCGTCAGGCTCGCGGCCGATCTCGCCGCCGCCCTGCCGGCATGGGAATCGCGCTTTTCCTACTGCGGCGGGGCCTGGGCCGCCAACTCGGGCAAACTGATCGCGGCCGGCCTGGGGCCCGTCACGATCGCCACCGATATACTGAAGCCGGGCGGCTACCTCCGCCTCCTCCCCGCCGCTCGCGCCGCCGTCGCCGCCCTCCCCGCCTCGCCGGGTCGTCCGGACGCCGCCGCCCTCGCCCGCCTCGCCGATTTCGCCCTTGCGGCTCCCGAGTACCGCTTCGGATGGAAATCGGGCAAGGCCGCCATCCCGAGGAGCCTTCCGCTTTACGACTGCTTCGCCGCGCCCTGCATAGAAGCCTGTCCCGTGGGCCAGAAGGTCCCCGAATACATCCGGCTCGGGGCCGAGGGCTCCGCTAAAGCGGCCCTCGCCTGCATCCTCGAGGACAATCCCTTGCCCTTCGTGACGGGTACGCTCTGCGACCATGCCTGTCAGGAAGCCTGTTGCCGCAACGACTACGAGGGCCCGGTCGAGATACGGGCCGTCAAGCTCGCTTGCGCGAAGGCGGCCTCGCTCCCGGTCGCGGCCGCGCCGCGCGGCTCGCCCTTCCCGGGCAAAGTCGCCGTGATCGGAGCCGGCCCGGCCGGGCTCGCCTGCGCGCACTACCTTGCCCTTGCGGGAGCGCCCGTCGCCGTATTCGACGAGGCCGAAGTTTCGGGGGGCATACCGGCCAACGTAATCCCGCGCTTCCGCCTTCCCCTGGCGGATCTGGCCGCCGACACCGAGAGGATCCGAGCGCTCGGGGCCGAGTTCCGCCTCGGCGCCGAGTCCCGACTCGGCGATCGCTCGGGGGGACGGATCGAGAGCCTGGCCAGCCTCGAGGCCGAAGGCTTCACGAGCTTCTTCGTCTGCACGGGCGCGCCGGCGGCAAAGGAGCTCGTCGTCGAAGGCGACGCGATTCCCGTCGTCGACGCGCTGTCCTTCCTCGCGGCCGCGTCGAGGCTTTCGGCCGGCGGCTCCATCGGCGACTGGCCCTTCGGTCAACCCAGGCACGTGGTCGTCGCCGGCGGCGGCGATACCGCGATGGACGCCGTACGAGTGGCACTCCGGCTTCCCGGCATAGAGGAAGTCCGCCTCTCCTACCGGCGAAGCCGGGACGAGATGCCGGCCGACGAAGAGGAGCTGAGGTCCGCCCTGGAAGAGGGCGGAAAGCTGATGGAGCTGACTCTTCCCGAACGCTCCTACCTCGCTCCCGAAGGTCCCAGGCTCGTACTGCGCGCCATGGAGCTCGGCGAGCCCGAGGCCTCGGGCCGCAGGTCCGCGCGGCCGACGGAAAGGACCGAGAACGTCGATTGCGAGCTCCTCGTGGCCGCCGTGGGAGAGACGCCCGACGCGTCCCTCCTGGCCTCCCTGGGAATACCCTGCGGGTCCAAGGGGCTCCCGGCATACGACCCAGCGACACAGGAGACATCGCGACCCGGCGTTTACGTCGGCGGCGATGCGGCCCACGGCCCGGCCTCGATCATCAGGGCGGAGGCCGACGGACGCCGCGCCGCCTTCGCGATGCTGCGCGCGGCGGGCATGGAGCCTCCGGTATCCGCGTACGTCCCTCCCTCGCCCGACGCCGACAAGCTGGCGGCCCGCGGAGAATTCATCCCGAGCGTTCGCGGCGACTCGCCCGGCTTCGTCCTGCGCGAGGCGGAACGCTGCCTGACCTGCGACTCCGTCTGTCTGCGCTGCGTGGAAGTCTGTCCCAATCGCGCCAACTTCGCCCTGCCGGCGAGACCGGCGGGACTGACTCAGCCCATCCAGATCCTCCACGTCGACTCGCTCTGCAACGAGTGCGGCAATTGCGGCACCTTCTGCCCCTTCGAAGGCGAGCCCTACAGGGACAAGCCCACCCTCTTCAAGGATAGGGCCGCCATGGAGGCCATTCACGACGGATCGCCGGCCCGCGTCCTCAACCCGGGCTTCGCCTTCGGCAGAGGCGCCCGCCCGACTCTGTACCTGCGACCGGTTCCGGTAGCGCCCATAGCGGAGCTGAGCTTCGCGGAATGGGCGGAATCGGGAGACCCCATGGTCTCGCTCGCCCGAGCGGTCTTCAACGATCATCCTTATCTGTTGGGGGCTTCCTCATGACACTGTTCGAGAGCGTGCGCGTCATCTCTTTCGAGCCTCCGGCCGTCTCGGAGCCGATGGACGTCCTTGTCGCCGGCCCATCCACGGGGAGCGCGCCCGGTACGATCCTCGAGACGGGCGCGGGTCTGGCCGGGAAGTACCCCGGGGCGAAACGAGTGTCAGGCGCCTACTTGAGCCCCGGACTCGTCTGCGCCCATACCCACTTGTACTCGGCGCTGGCCAGGGGACTCCTGGTCGACATTGCGCCCTCGAAGGACTTCGCCCAGCAGCTCAGGCATCTGTGGTGGCGGCTCGACCGGGCCATCGACCTGCCCATCCTCGAAGCGAGCGTCCTTGCCGGCTGCGCGGACGCGGCCATGTCGGGGGTGACGAGCGTCGTGGACCACCATGCCGGGCCCGAGGCCATCGACGGGAGTCTTTCGGTCATACGCGAGGCCTACGAGGAGATCGGCATACGCGGCCTCCTCTGCTACGAGACGACCGACCGCAACGGCATGGAGGGCGCGCGCGCCGGCGTTGGCGAGAACCTGCGCTTCGCCCGCGAAATCGACGCCGATCGGGCGGCCGGCAGGCGCCCCCTGGTCGATGCCGCGATCGGCGCCCACGCGGGCTTCACGGTAGGAGAGGAGACCCTCGCGGCCCTGGGCGACGCCGTCCGAATCTCGAAGCGAGGCCTCCACATCCATGCCGGCGAGGACAAGTTCGACGCGGTGGACTCGCGCTACCGCTTCGGCTCCGATCTCGCCGCCCGGCTCGACGCGGCCGGCTGTCTCGGGCCCAAGACGATAATCGCGCACGGGGTCTGGCTCACCGAGGCAGAAGTCGACCTCGTGAATGCCAGCGGCGCCTTCCTAGCGCACAACGCGCGCAGCAACATGAACAACGCCGTCGGCTACAACGCCCTCCTCCATCGCTTCGCCAACGTAGTCCTGGGAACGGACGGGATGAGCGCCGACATGCTCGAGGAGTTCCGCTTCGCGGCCTTCAGGCAGCGCGAGGCGGGGGGGCCCTGGTGGCCCGGGGACTTCCTCCGCTGCCTCGACCGCGGCAACCGGCTCATGGAGCGCTACATGGGTGGAGCCATAGGCTCGTCCAAAGGCCAGGCCTTCGGACGCGTGGTCCCCGGGGCGGTCGCGGATCTGGTGCTTTGGGACTACGATCCCCCGACGCCCTTCGTAGGGGGGAACATAGCCGGCCACATCGCCTTCGGGCTCTCGTCCCGGTCTGTACGGTCGGTCATGGTGAACGGGGCATTCGTCGTAGCGGACCGGTCGCCGGTCTTCGACGCCGACGGCATAGCGGCCAAAGCCAGGGCCGAGACCAAGAGGCTTTGGCAAAGAATGGAAGAGAGAGGTTGACATGGACAGCAGTGCGATACTGGAAAAGGCCCGGAAGTACAGGGACTACACGGCGAAGAACCTTTCCGAGATCATCAAGGTCCCGGGCTTCAGCTGCACCGAGAAAGAGAGGATCAAGCTCCTCAAGAAGATGTGCAAGGAAGCCGGGATGGAGGATATCCACACCGACGGCCTCGGGAGCCTTCTCGGACGCGTCGGCAAGGGCGGCAAGGTCCTGGTCTTCGACGCCCATATCGATACGGTCGGCGTGGGCGATCCGAGCCAGTGGAAGACGCCGCCCCACTCCGGCCTCGTCGAGAACGGCCTCGTCCGCGGACGCGGCGCCTCCGACCAGCTGGGCGGCGCCGCGTCCATGATCACCGCGGCCCGCATCCTCAAGGAAGCCGCCTACTCGGGGGGCTATACGATCTGGTTCGCCTTCACCGTCATCGAGGAGGACTGCGACGGACTCTGCTGGAAGCACCTGATCGAGGAGGAGGGCTTCAAGCTCGACTTCGCGGTTTCCACCGAGCCGACGAGCTGCCGCCTCTACCGCGGCCACCGCGGGCGCATGGAGATACGGATCGACATCAAGGGAGTTTCCTGTCACGGTTCGGCTCCCGAGCGCGGCGAGAGCGCCGCCTACAAAGCCGCCCGGGCCGCCCTGGCCCTGGAATCGCTCAACGCGCAATTGAAGAGCGACGACGACGGTTTCCTCGGCAAGGGCACCATCGTCGTCTCGCAGATCGAGGTCAAGGGTCCCTCGCAGTGCGCCGTCCCCGACCAGGCCATGCTCTACTGCGACAGGCGCCTCACCTGGGGCGAGGACGACAAGCTCGCGATAAGCCAGGTCGAGGCGGCCATGGCGGCGGCCGGAGTCGACAAGTTCACGGTGAAGATGCCCGAATACGCCCATGCGGCCTACACGGGCAAGGTCTACAGGCAGGAGCTCTACTTCCCCACCTGGAAGATCCCCTCCGACCATCCTCTCGTGCTGTCGGGCATCGACGCCTACTCGGGCCTCTACGGCTCCCCTCCGGTCGTCGACAAGTGGACCTTCTCCACCAACGGCGTCGCCATCTGCGGGAGGCACAAGATACCCGTGATCGGCTTCGGTCCGGGCGACGAGGCCCAGGCCCACGCCCCCAATGAGGTCACCCGTGTCGACGACCTGGAGAAGGCCTCGGCCTTCTACGCCGCCCTTTCCTATTCCCTGGAGCGCGGCGATTCGCCGCGCGGTTATTCACCGCGAGAGCGCTCGTGAATTGGAGCTACCGCTGCCCGAGCTGCGGCGCGGAGTACCCGATCGAGCCGGGGCGCTATCTTTGCGATTCCTGCTCGTCGGGAAACAGGCCCGGGATGCCCCTGGGCGGCATCCTCGAGTGCGTATTCGACGGGACCGCCGCTCGGGGCGCCCGCGAGCCGGGGGCGATTCCGCTGCCGATCGAAGAGCGGTACTTTCCTCCCATTCCCGTAGGCGACACTCCCCTCTGGGCGCCGGCGAGGCTGCGCGCCGAGCTGGGCTTCCCCGGCCTCTGGCTGAAGGACGACACCTGCGAGCCCTCGGGCTCCTATAAGGACCGGGCCTCGTACCTCGTGGCCGCCTTCGCCCGCAAGCACGGCATATCGGAGGTCGCCCTCGCCTCCACCGGCAACGCGGCCTCGAGCATGGCCTGCGTGGGCGCGGCGGCCGGACTCAAGGTCACGGTCTTCCTCCCCAAGTCGGCTCCCGTCGCCAAGCGGATCCAGGTCCTCCAATATGGCGCCGAGCTCCGGGAGATCGACGGAAGCTACGACCTGGCCTTCGACGCCTGTCTCGACTATACCGGCAGGACGGGCGTCCTGTCCCGCAATACCGCCTATAATCCCCTCACCATCGAGGGCAAGAAGACGGCCTCCTTCGAGTTGGCGCGGGATTTGAAGCGGGCGGGCTCGCGTCCTCCCGACCACGTCTTCGTGCCCGCCGGCGACGGCGTAATACTGGTCGGCGTCATGAAGGGCTTCGAAGACCTCTTGAGATTGGGCGAGATCGAAAGGATGCCCAGGGTATGGGCCGCCCAGGCCGAAGGCTCGAGTGCGATAGCGAGGGCCTTCAAGGCGAACGCCTCGGAGACGGGCGGCTTCGAGTTCCGTCCCTCGAGCACCATCGCGGATTCGATAGCCGTCGACGCCCCTCGCAACGGCATCTTCGCCCTTTCGAAGCTGAAGAAGCACGATGGAGCCTGCATCGTCGTCTCGGACGAGGAGATACTCCAGGCGCAGCGGCTCGTGTCGTCGCGGGCGGGGCTCTTCGCGGAGCCTTCGAGCGCCTGCGCCTTCGCCGGATTCATGAAGGCGAAGGCCTCCATAAGGAAGGACGAGGTCGTCGTGGTCATGCTTACCGGATCGGGCCTGAAGGACATCAAGAGCGCGGCCGTCGCCGTCGGCTCGAAGTACTAGGATAGCGGGCAAGGAGCCATAGATGATCGACCTGAACGTGAACGAAGCCCAGAGGCAGAAGAACATCCGGCGCTGCAGGGAGAAGGGGATCCTCCTGCCGACCTTCGCCCAGATGCGCGATCCCTCCAAGGTGCCGGAGGCCGTCAAGAAGGAACTGTCGGGCATCGGCCTCTGGGACGTGCACAGCCGAAACCTCTTTCGCGTAACCTGGCACAACGAGCCCAGGGAGAGGGGCGGCGCCTTCGGCGGAGTCAACTTCGTCGAGTTGCCCGGCGCGATAACGGGGACCCGTGCGCGCATCGTCGGCCTCGCCGGCAAGTGGTTTCCGACGGGGGCCCACAAGGTGGGCGCCGCCCTGTCCTGCCTCCTGCCCGAGCTCGTGACCGGCCGCTTCGATCCGACGACCAAAAAGGCCGTGTGGCCGAGCACGGGCAACTACTGCCGTGGAGGCGCTTACATCTCGCGGCTCCTCTCCTGCCCCAGCATCGCGATCCTTCCCGCGGGCATGTCCCGAGAGCGCTTCGACTGGCTCAGGACCATGGCCGAGGAAGTGATAGCTACGCCCGGTTCCGAGTCCAACGTCAAGGAAATTTTCGACAAGTGCAGGGAACTCGAGGCCACCCGCCCCGAGGCGGTCATCTTCAATCAGTTCGACCAGCTTCCCAACCACCTCTGGCACTACGCCGTCACCGGCCCGGCCATGGAGGAAGTCTTCGGGCAGATCGCGCGGGCGGGGGATCATCTGGCCGGCGTCGTCCTTTCTTCCGGCTCCGCGGGCACGCTCGGAGCCGGCTCCTACCTTCGCGCGCGCTTCCCCGGCGCCAAGGTAGCCGTGGCCGAGGCCCTCCAGTGCCCGACCATCCTCGAGAACGGCTACGGCGAACATCGGATCGAGGGCATAGGAGACAAGCACATTCCCTGGATCCATAACCTCCGCGATACGGACGTGGCGATGGCTATCGACGACGAGCTGCCGATGCGATTCATACGGCTCTTCAACGAGGAGGCGGGCCGAAAGCTCCTCGCCGAGGCCGGCGTATCCTTCGAAATCCTCGCGAAGCTGGAATGGCTCGGCATCTCGGGCGTCGGCAACCTCCTCGGGGCGATCAAGTTCGCCAAGTATTTCGAGCTCGGCGAGCAGGATGTGGTCTTTACGATGTTCACCGACTCGATGGCAATGTACGGGAGCCGCCTGACGGAGCTCACGGTCGAGCGCGGCCCCTACGACCAGCGCCAGGCCGACCGCGACTGCGACCGTCTCCGGGGCCTCTCCGTCGACCACCTCCTCGAGCTGAGCCACGTGGACAAGCGGCGCATCCACAACCTCAAGTACTTCAGCTGGATCGAGCAGCTCGGCAAGGACCTGGGCGAGCTCCGGGCCCAGTGGGACGACTATCGCGGCTACTGGGGCGGGCTCCAGGACCAGGTCGTCGCCCTCGACGCGATGATCGACGATTTCAACCGCGAGATCCTGAAGTGATACTGCTCAAGAATTGCCTCGCGGTCTTTCGCCCCGACGGGTCCGCGGCCGGCGGCATCGACATCCTGATCGAAGGCAATCGCATAACGCGCATCGGATGCGGGACTTCCGCCCCCGCCGGCGCCAAGGTCCTGGACGCGTCCCGACACGTCGTCCTCCCGGGCCTCGTCAACACCCACCACCACTTCTACCAGACCCTCACCCGCGCCCTGCCCGCGGTCCAGGACGCCAAGCTCTTCGATTGGCTCGTCTATCTCTACGAAATATGGAAGGGAGTGGACGAGGACGCCGTGTACTGGTCCTCCCGCCTGGCGATGGCCGAGCTCCTCAAGACGGGCTGCACGCTCACGACCGACCACCACTACCTCTACCCGCGCGGCTTCAGGGACGACCTGCCCGGTATCCAGTTCGCCGCCGCCTCGGACCTGGGGCTCCGCTTCGCGCCGACCCGCGGCTCGATGTCGCTCTCGAAGAAGGACGGCGGCCTGCCTCCCGACTCGGTGGTGCAGGACGAGGACAGGATCCTATCCGAGTGCGAGGCCACGATAACCAGGTACCACGATCCGGCCCCGGACTCGATGCGCAAGGTGGCCCTCGCGCCCTGCTCGCCCTTCTCGGTCTCGGAGGCGTCGATGCGCGGCGCCGCCGACCTCGCTCGACGCAGGGGCGTGCGCATGCATACCCACCTCGCCGAGACTTCGGACGAGGACGAGTTCTGCGTGGCCCGGTACGGCCGAAGGCCCCTCAGGCTCATGGAGGACTGCGGCTTCGTCGGGAAGGACGTCTGGTATGCCCATGGCATCTACTTCAACGACGATGAGCTGAAGCTTCTTGCGCGAACGGGTACGGGCATCGCGCACTGTCCGGCCTCCAACATGCGCCTCGGATCGGGCATAGCCCGCGTGCGCGAGATGCTCGACCTCGGCGTGCCGGTGGGGCTCGGCGTGGACGGCTCGGCCTCCAACGATTCCTCCGACATGCTCGGCGAAGCGAGACAGGCCATGCTGCTCCAGCGCGTCCGCTACGGATCGGGCGGCCTCGCCGCGCGCGAAGCCCTCTCGATCGCGACCGAGGGCGGGGCGCGCATTCTCGGCTACGATAGGCTCGGAAGGATCGAGGAAGGCTGGCTGGCGGACCTCGCGCTCTTCGACGTGATGAAGCTCGAGTACGCGGGGGCCCTCGCCGATCCGGTCGCCGCGCTTCTCCTCTGCGGCTATGACCACGGGGCCGACCACGTGATCGTCAACGGCGAGATCGTCCTCGAGTCCCGGCGGCTCGTCGGCCCGGGCGCGCGCGCCGGGAGGGACGAGGAAGCCATACGAGTCAATGCCGATCTCGCCTCGCGCAGGCTCCTCGAAAAGGCGGGCATATCGAGATGACGGCGGTGAAGCGATATCTCAAGGCGGCCAGCGCCGCCGAAGCCCTCGCGGCCAGGCGAGCCGAGCCCTCGGCGGCCTACCTCGCGGGGGGAACCTACCTCCTGGCCGGAGACGGGAGGGACAAGCCCGTCTCGGTGATCGACGTCGGAGCGGCCGTACCCCGAAGCCTCGGCCGCGAAGACTCAGGGCTGGACGAGGTCCTGGCCATCGGCGCCGGAGCGACCTTCCGGGAAATCGCCGAATCGGGCGAGAGCTGTCCTTGCATCGCCGAGGCCGCCCTCTCGATGGTCAACCGCAACACGCGCAATCGCGCCACCTTGGGCGGCAACCTCGGAGCGGACAAATCCTGCTCGAGCCTCGTCCCGATACTGATCGCCCTCGACGCCGAGGTCGAAATCGTCTCTCCCTCCTCGCCCGAGCCCCGCAAAATCGAGATCGAAACATGGCTGCGCTCGCGAGCGGAGAGGCCCGAGCTCGAGCGCGCCTCGGACCTCGTGCTCCGAGTCCTCGTCCCGATCAAGGAGGGCCGGCGCGCGGCGTACCGCCGCTGGAATCGCGCCTCCTGCGATCTCTCGGTGCTCGGCGCGGCCGTCGCCTATGAAATCGAGAGCGGCATGGTCCGCGGCCTCCGGATCGCCCTGGGCGGCCTCGGCCCCAAGGCGCGCCGCTTCCCCGTCCTCGAGGCCCTTTTCGAAGGCCTCCCCCTACCCTCTCGCGAGGCGATAGAGATCGCGGCCGCTCCCCTTCTCAAGCCCATCGACGACCTCAGGGCCGGCGCGGGCTTCAAGCGGATGCGCGGCGCCCAGCTGCTGGCCGACGCCCTGACGGAGGCGATCCCATGAAGACCTCGTTCCGGCTCAACGGCAAGAGCGTCGCATGGGAACTCGATCCGGGCATATCGCTCCGCGACGCTCTGCGCGCCAAAGGAATCGTTTCGGTGCGCAACGGCTGCGACGGCGAGGGCGCCTGCGGACTCTGCGCCGTCCTTTTCGATGGCCATTCCGTCAATTCCTGCCAGCTCCTCGCCGTGCAGGCCGACGGGCACGACATCAGGACCGCGGACGGCCTCTCCAAGGACCGCGAGCTATCGATCGTGCAACGCGCCCTGGTCGACGCGGCCTGCGTCCAGTGCGGCTATTGCACGCCGGCCGTCGCCCTCGCGATCCAGGAGCTTCTCGAGCGAAGCGGGAACCTGCAGCCTTCGCGCGCGGCCATAGCCGACGCCCTCTCGAGCACGATGTGCCGCTGCACCGGCTACGCGCAATTCTACGACGCGGTACGGATCGCGTCGATGCGCCTGACCGACCCGGCCTACGACGAAACCGTATCCCCGAAGTTCCGTCCCGACCTGCGGCACATAGGCAAGGATCGAGAGAAGGTCGACGCCGCCCGCCTGGCCCTCGGCGAGCGAGCCTTCGTCGAGGACCGAGTCGACGCCGACGCCTGCCATCTCAGGATGCTGACGAGTCCCCATGCCCACGCCTGGATCAGGTCCATCGACTCGTCGGTCGCCGAGGCCATGCCCGGCGTGGTCGCCGTGCTCACGCACCTGAACTGTCCCGACCGGGTATACACGACGGCGGGCCAGGGCTATCCCGAACCCTCTCCCTACGACCAGCGCATGTTCTCCAGGAAAGTACGGCACGTAGGAGATCGCGTCGCTGCGGTCCTGGCCGAGAGCCTGGAGGAGGCGCAAGCCGCCCTCGAGGCGATCGAGGTCGAGTACGAAGTCCTGAAGCCCGTCCTGTCGATAGCCCAGGCGAGGGCCCCCGGCGCTCCCGTAGTCCACTCGGGCGAGGTCAGCTATGTCGAAGGCTCACCGCCCGCCGGGGCAAGCACCGAGGGGGACGGACGCGACGACCCGATAGTCTATCAGTTCCCCCTCGGCTCGGACCCGCATCGCAACCTCGCGGCCAGCGCCGCGGACGGCATAGGCGACGTCGAGGCCGGCTTCGCAGAGGCCGATGTCGTGGTCGAGCGGAGCTACAAGGCCAACCGCGTGCAGTGCACGCCCATGGAGCCGCACGTCGTCTACGCCCGCATCGACTCGGGAAGGCTCGTGCTCAGGGCTTCCACCCAGGTTCCCTGGCATGTGAGGCGGATCGTCGCGCGCGCCATCGGGATCCCCGAGAACAAGATACGGGTGATCAAGGAACGCGTGGGCGGGGGCTTCGGCGCCAAGCAGGACATCGTCGTCGAGGACGTGGCCGGCTACCTCGCCTGGAAGACCGGACGGCCCGTGTTCTTCCGCTACGACCGCGAGCTGGAGTTCGTCGCGTCGCGGACCAGGCACGCGATGGAAATCCGCGTCAAGCTCGGCGCCAAGCGCGACGGGAAGCTGACCGCCATCCTGATGCGGCTCGACGCGGACACCGGGCCTTACGGCCAGCACTGCCTCACCGTGCCGATGAACGCCGTCTCCAAGAGCCTGCCCCTGCTGCTGTGCGACAACGCCCGCTTCGAGGTGAAGTCCTATTATACGAATCTCTCGCCCGCCGGGGCCTACCAAGGCTACGGGGCGCCCAAGGGATCCTTCGCCCTGCAGACCTGTCTCGCCGAGCTGGCTTCGAAGCTCGGCATGGATCAGCTGGAGCTGATAGAGCGCAATCGGGTACGCTCCGGAGCCCGCATCGAGATCCTCCGCAGCCTCGGCGAGGGCAGGGTGGGCGCCGCCGTCACCTTGGGCGAGTGCGGCCTCGGCGACATGATCGAGCGCGGGAAGGCCGCGTTTTCCTGGGGCGTCCCGACCGAGCAAGCTCGGTCGGGTCCGAGTTCGGCTCTGCCGAACTCGGCGGGAAAAGGCTCTCAAATGAAAGGCGGCGGCGACATGGAAGACGGGTCGCGGCGCGGTGATCGTCCAGCAGGGCTCCGGCCTTCCCGGCCTCGACGCCGCGAACGCGGAGCTGCGCCTTCTTTCGGACGGCACCCTTCTCATGCTCTCAGGCGGGGCCGACCTCGGCACCGGCCTCGATACGGTCACCGCGAAATCGGCGGCCGAGATACTCGGCCTCGACATGGAGGACGTGGAGGTCGTCTCCGGCGACACGGACGTGACGCCCTTCGACAAGGGAGCCTACGCGTCCTCGGGCACTTACTTCTCGGGCAACGCGGCCCTGCGCGCCGCCGAGGACCTCCGCGACAAAGCCTTCGCCGCCGCCGCCGCCATCCTCGGCGAGGAAGCCGGCAGGCTCAGGATCGAGCACCGGGGACGCATAGTCGGCGAGCGCGGAGAAGTGAGCCTCGCGAGACTGGCCCACATCTCGGTGCAGGGTGAAGGTCACCATGAGCTGGTGGGCTTCGGATCGTTCAAGACCGAGCATGCCGCCTTCCCCTACGGCGCCCACTTCGTCGAAGTGGCGGTGAACACGCGCACGGGCCAAGTCAGGCTCAAGCGCTACCACGCCTATCAGGACTGCGGCACTCCGATCAATCCGGCCCTCGCGATGGGACAGATCTACGGCGGAGTCATGAAGGCGATAGGACACTCGCTCTACGAGGAGATGATCTACGACGACGAGGGACGTTGCGTCAATCCGCGCTTTCTCGACTACAAGATACCTTCGATCTATGAGGTGCCTGAGGATTTCCACGTCGAGCTCATGCCCGTGGCCGACGAGATCGGGCCCTTCGGCGGCAAGAGCGTATCGGAGATATCCCTCAACGGGGCGGCACCCGCTATAGCCATCGCGATACACGAAGCGGTCGGCGCATGGGTGAGGGAATGGCCGTTTACGCCCGAGCGCGTGCTGCGGGCGATGGGAAAACTATAGAGGAAGATTGGGAGGAAGGGCATGGACACGAAAAAAATTTCGAATCTCATCGATCAATTGAAGACCAGGAAGATCGCGATGCACGGCAAGGACTTCCTCCTCACCTGGGAGAAGTCGCGGGACGAGATCGAGGCCACCTTCCTGGTCGCCGACTCCCTTCGCGCGATGCGCGAGGCGGGGATCTCGCCGAGGCTCTGGGATTCGGGGATCGCGGTGTCCAACTTTCGCGACAATTCGACGCGTACCCGCTTTTCCTTCGCCTCGGCCTGTGACCTCCTGGGCCTCTATGTCCAGGACCTCGACGAGGGGAAGAGCCAGATCGCCCACGGCGAGACGGTGCGAGAGACGGCCAATATGATAAGCTTCCTCACCGAGGCGATCGGCATACGCGACGACATGTACCTGGGCGAAGGCGACAAGTACCAACGCGAGGTCGGGAAGGCCCTCGACGCGGGCGTCGCGGCGGGAGTCCTCCCGTCGCGGCCCACCGTGGTCAACCTCCAGTCCGATGTCGACCATCCAACTCAGTCGATGGCCGATTTTCTCCACCTCGCTCACTGCTTCGGCGGGCTGGACAGGCTCAAAGGCAGGAAGATCGCGATGAGCTGGGCCTATTCGCCTTCCTACGGCAAGCCCCTCTCCGTTCCCCAGGGCATCATCGGCCTGGCGAGCCGACTCGGCATGGAGATCGTCCTGGCCCATCCCGAGGGCTACGATCTCATCCCCGAGGTCGTCGAGCTCGCGGGCAGGCAGGCCTCGGCCTCGGGCGGCTCCTTCAAGCTCGTCCATGCGATGGATGAGGCCTTCGAGGGCGCCGACATCGTCTACCCGAAGAGCTGGGCCCCCTATGACGTCATGCGGCGGCGCGTCCCCCTGCTACACGCGGGCGACCAGGCCGGCCTCAAGGAGCTTGAGAAGGCTTGCCTCGCGAACAACGCCCGCTTCAAGGACTGGGAGTGCGACGAAGAGAAGATGAAGCTGACCAAGAGGGGCGGCGAGGATACGCCCGCGCTGTACATGCACTGTCTTCCCGCCGACATTACCGACGTCTCCTGCGAAGCCGGAGAGGTCGCCGCCTCAGTCTTCGACCGCTATCGCGACGACACCTATCGCGAAGCGAGCTACAAGCCCTATATCATCGCCGCCATGATTCTGCTAGGCAAGGCCGAGGACCCGGCCGGGACGCTGGCGCGTCTCGTCAAAAAGGGAAGCGCGCGAAGTTTCCTTTAAGGCCCCGGAATAGTGCTATTCATAATGAGGGCCCTGGAGCGGAATTTCAGGGTGTCATTCGTATTAATTCCCTCGCTGCTTGTTTTCGACTATAAGGGCGAACATATCGACATTTCAGTCGGATTTTTATAATAACTGTCAGAAACAAGAAATGGTATGAACTTTATTTCTTGTACAATGGAGATTTATTATTCACCGGTATTTTCTCTCCCGCTGGCATGGAGTTTGCTCCGATAATTTTAGCAGGTATCGGCTGCAGTATTGGCTAAAGCCTTGGCTCGTAGCCTCGACTTAACGCATAAAAAGGAGCAACGCATGCGATTTATCAAGTCCATTTATTTTTGGTCGGCGGCAATAGCCGCATTCTCCCTTGCCTTCTACGGATGTTCCAGCCCCGCCGGCGTATCATCGACTTCGGCGGATACCGGAAGCACCGGGAGCATCGCCCTCAGCATCGGGAATAGCGTCAGCAAGACCCTGACGCCAGTCCTCAGCATGACTCCCGCCAGTTATACTATCAGCGGGACCGGCCCTAACAGCGCCACCTTCACGCAAACTATTACCGGAACATCGACTACCGTGGCTTCCCTAGCCTTCGGAAGCTGGACGATCACCGTCAATGCGTATAACTCTGACACTGCTCCGACGTTGATCGGGAGCGGGAGCACCACGGCCACGGTCAATACGGGAGAGACGACAACGGTCGCCATCACGGTGACTCCCCTTACGGGAACCGGTGCGCTTGACCTAACGGTGAACTGGACCGCCAGTCAAGTGCAAAGCCCATCGATCTCGGCTTCATTGACTCCTTTTTCGGGAACGGAGACCCTCAATTCGTTTACATTAGGGTCGGGAACCGCGACCTCCAACACTGCCGGACTTGCCACTGGCTACAGCACTTTGGCCTTGAGCCTTAAGGACAACAACGTCGCCGAAATGGGCGCCGTGGAAGTCGTAAGGATCGTCAAAGGTCAGACGACCTCGGGAACCTATACGCTGAACGTGAATCAGGCCGGGGGGTCGATCCTGGTGAACATTACCCCGAACATGGAGAATCCTCTGGCAGTGGCCATTGCCGGAGCCGGCTCGTCGACCGTCGCCCATGGGACCACCGAAACCTTGACCGCATCCGTAACAGGTTATTCAGGGAACGTGACCTACGTATGGTACGTGAATGGCCAAAGCGTCGGGACCGGTTCGACCTATCCCCTCAATGTCGTCTCTTCCAATCCCAATGCGAATGGCCAAACCTATACCTACCGTATCGATGTGACGGCCTTCTCTTCCGATGGAAGTCAGGCCGGTAGCGCCACGGCCACTCAGACGGTGACGTTCTCGTAAGCGAGTATCTCAAAAGCCCCGCGGGACTCGGTAGCCGTAGAACTCGCGGGGCCGGGAAGCGATGCCTCGACGCTCCGCTCGAGCGCATACGTTTAGCGGGAATGGAGTCTTCTAGTGCGATTTTCCGTGTCGAAGCCGATCCTGCTCCTTGCCTCAGCATTGTCGCTAGGAACGGTTTTCGCATGCTCCACGCCATTTCCGGCATCCTCGGCCGGTGCCGGCTCGGACTCCACGGGAAACATTTCCATCAGCATAGGGAACGGTCTCAGCCGTACATTGGTCCCCGCCTTGAGCATGGTGCCCGCCTCCTATACCGTTTCCGGTACCGGACCCAACGGCGCCACCTTCACTAAAAGTACGAGCGGGACCTCCGTCACCGCGAGTTCTCTCGACCTCGGAAGTTGGACCATCACCGTCAATGCCTACAACTCCGATAGCCCCACTCCGACCCTCATCGGAAGCGGCAGCTCCACGGTTACCGTCAGCTCGGCGGAGACGACAACAGTAGGCATTACCGTGGCGCCCTTGACGGGAACGGGAACCTTGAACCTTTCAGCCAGCTGGACAAGCGGCCTTGTGCAAACGCCGTCCATCAGCGCAAGTCTCACGCCAGCTTCGGGTTCCGCTGTGAGCCTGCCTTTTGTTATCGTCGGGAACCAGGGATCTTCATCGACTTCCGGTCTCGCGAGCGGATACGGCACGCTTTCGCTGAATCTCCTGGACAACGGCAACAGCGTCATGGGCGCCATCGAGGTGGTCAGGATCGTCGCAGGGCAAACCACCTCGGGGAATTTCGCGTTTGCGAATACCAATCAGCCAGGCGGATCGATCCAGGTAACGGTCAGCCAAAACATGGCGACGCCCCTGAACGTCTCGATTTCGGGGGCCACCGCCACCTTGCCGCAAGGGAACACAGAAACCTTGACGGCCTCCGTGTCCAATTACACTGGCAGCCCATCGTACGTCTGGTACGTCAATGGCGTATCCGCAGGCACGGGAGCGACCTACGTCTTCGGCACCACCCAGGGCATCGGAACCTATCGCATCGACGTGGCAGCCTTCAGCGCCGACGGTACCCAGGCAGGCAGCACATCCACCTCTATCCAAGTGACCGGCATCGCCGGCGTAGTGACGACCCTGGCGAGCGGCTTCAACGCTCCCTTCGGAATGGCCACCGACGGAACCAATCTCTACGTCGCCGATTCGGCGAACAACAGGATCCAAAAGATCGTTATCGGTACCGGTACGGTGAGCACCCTGGCCGGCTCAACTACGGCCGGCAACGCGAATGGGACGGGTACCGCCGCACGGTTCAACAATCCTTCGGGGATAGTCATCGACGCAAGCGGAACCAATCTCTATGTGGCGGATACCAATAATTACCTCATCAGAAAAATAGTGATCGGCTCCGGAGTGGTCACTACCTTCGCCGGAACGGGCAATTACGGATCCGCCAACGGCACGGGGACGAGCGCCTCGTTCAGCAGTCTCTACGGCTTGGCCACCGACGGAACCAACATCTACGCCGCCGACATCAACAATGGCCTTCGGAAAATCGTGATCAGCAGCGCGGCGGTGACGACACTCGCCTCCACCTCCAACCTTAGCGGACCCGAAGGCATAGCCACCGACGGAACCAACGTCTATGTCGCCTGCAAGAACAGCAGTCTGATCCAGCAAGTCGCGATCAGCTCCGGTACGGTAACGACCCTCGCCGGCAAGGGCTGGGGCTCGAACGACGGCACGGGAACGGCCGCCGGATTCACCAGCCCCGTCGGGCTGGCCATCGCCGGAAATATTCTCTACGTGGCGGACACGGGAAACAATATGATTCGTAGGATTGTCATCAGCACCGCCGCGGTGACCACGCTGGCCGGCTCGACAGCATCCGGCAGCGCGAACGGAACGGGGACCGCAGCGACCTTCAAGTGGCCTTCCGGTTTGGCCTGCTATGGCAGCGCCCCGACTCAGCTCTTCGTGTCGGACACGGGGAACAATCTGATTCGGGAAATCCAATAATGCCTTCGAGAATTCCGGTGATCCTCATGGCCCTTTGCGCTGCGTCCGGCTTCGCGCTGGGAACCGGGCGCCAGAGCCTGACGATCAGCGGGGATTGTGCGATCCTCGCCTCGATCCTCGGTCCCGATTCCGCGGTCTCGGGTCTGGACAGCTCTTCGCCGGGGCCAGAAGTCGCGGTGAGCTACCGCTATGCGTTGAAACCGACGCTCGATGTAGGGGCCGATACCGGCTTCTTCCTGTTGGGGACGAAAGTCGGCCGGAGTTTCCTGCTGATTCCCTTGGCGGTTTCAGGCCGGTGGACGCCCGGCGCGAAGCGCTTCGAATTCCCCGTGGACTTCGGCGTAGGGATCGCCTACTCGAATTACGGCGGAACCTCGAACCTGGATCCCATGCTGAATCTGAAACTGGGAGCCGGGTACCGCTTGAACCAAAGCTTCACGGTCGGCCTCGATGAAAGCAACTCGATGCTGATCCAATGGTTCCATCGAGACAGTTCCCAGGATAGGATCGGCTATTTCCCGGCCCTCGGGATCTTCGTGACCTATCATTGGAACCCTGGAGTCAATGCCCCATGAGAGGCGCCCGATGAATATCACCGGATCGTCAAGGACCACGGGACTATTCATTCTTTTCGTTTGGACGATTTTCCTCTTGGCCGCATGTGATTCCGCATCGACCCTCACGAGCCTGGAACTGAGCGTCGAGACCGGGGTAGCGACGGTGAGCCTCAACGTGGCCAGCACCGAGATCGCCGTAAACCAAACCGAGATCTTGGTGGCCACGATCCTTCCCTCGGACGCGACGAACCAGAAGGTCGCCTGGACGAGCTCCGACCCCTCCATCGCCACCGTAAGTTCCACAGGGCTCGTGACGGGCGTGAAAGCCGGCGACGATGCGACGATCACGGTGACGACGGCGGACGGCGGCAAGTCCGCGAGCTGCCGGTTGACGGTCATCGATCCGATAACGACGACTCTCCCCGTCGCGATATCCGGAATCGGCGGCTCCTCCCTGAGTCAAGGAACGGTCGTCGATTTGACGGCATCGCTGCCGGGAGATTCGGCATCCGTACTCTTTACCTGGTACGTCAATGGAGTGGAGGCGGCTACGGGATCGAGCTACGGCTTCGGAGCCGCTCGGAAATCGGGCTCCTACCGGATCGACGTCGTCGCCTTCAGCGCCGACGGGACGCAGGCGGGCAGCGCCACGACGACCATAAACGTGGACTGAGGAGACAGTTCGTCGGCGCGGCTCGCCGAAGCATATGACCATGCGGGTCCGCAATCCGACCCTCGAGACTCGATGTGGGACCAGTGGACCCGCCCTGTCGCTTTTTATTATAGTGACAGCATATAATTCCCCATTGGGGTAGCCTAAGCGCCGCTACAGGAGATCTCGATGTGTAAAACACGCCATCAATTGCTCTTCGTCGTGCTCCTTACGGCTATTTCGACCATGCCCTGCAGTGCGCAGGACCTTCCTCCCGTCCAGCCGAAGAAGTTGCTGATCGAGGACGGCGAGTTCCTGAAATACGGCGACTTCCTCGGCGGCGAACGATACCAGGACGTCAATATCGTCAGCCGATACTCGGCCGACCGCAAGACCATGACGGTCTATGTCGGAAAGCATTTTATCGGAACGAACTTCCCAATGCCCCCGAACTACACCGACTATCAGAGGCAATTCGTGATCTCCCTCGAGACGGCCTCGATGCTTAGGAGCTTCGGAGACTACTATAAGGAATATCTCGCCGAGAACAAGACCGGGGAGGTGGCCTTCAGTACCGTAATCGATTCGGCGAGGAACGTAGCCGTCTACGTATCCAAGATTTGGGACGGCTACGATCTCCGCACGCAGACGATGCGGGTGAAATTAAGGCCCAATTATCCCGTTTGGGACGTAGCTTCCCTCGCCTTCGTCGGCTCCCGATTTCTCGACCTTTCCGGGAAGGGCATCGTCTATGGGGTCTACCCGACCGTCGTCAAAGACGCGGTGCCGATCAGGGCGCACTTTATCAAGAAGGAGACCATCGATACCCCTCTAGGCAAATTCGAGACCCTGGAATACGGCGTCGGGATCACCGATCCTTTCCTCGCCCAGCTGCTCGACTCCTACGTCAAGGAGTTGAATATCTGGATCGAGGACGCACCGCGGGGACTCGTGATCAAGACCGAGTCGCCAGAGGACAACTATATACTCGAAGGCATATCGACCTGGGGAAAATAGCGCCGTGCTTAAGTTGATTCTCAACAACGTGCTCAAGCACAAGCTCCTCTACGTTCTCATCGGCCTCGTCGTCGCCCTTCTCGCGTTCTATGTCGTCATCGGGCTCAACGCCGTATTCTCGATATCCGAATCGCTCGAGCGGGCGATTGCCGAAAACATGACCGGCGACCTCATCATCGTCTCGCCCGAGGCGCGGGGAATCGACCTCATCTCGAGGAGCGGGGAAAGAGGGCTCGTGCCTCTCCAGAATTGGCGGGCCATCCTGGCCTTCGTCCGAGGCAGGGATTATGTAGCGGACGCCGCCCCGCGTCTGCGCGTCCCCGCGATGCTGAGATCCGAGAGCAACTACCTTTCCATCGTCCTGACCGGGGTGGACCCCGGCCTCGAGCGGGGATTGCTCCCTCGCAGGAGCCTGGACGAGGGCCAGTGGATATCGGGCGCCGGGCAGATCAACCTCTATTACCGCCACGCCGACTACCTGAGCGCCCGCGTCGGGGACGTCCTCGGTGTCACGGTGACGACGAGGACGGGCTACAGCCGGTTCGAGACCCTTCGCTTGGCCGGCAATCTCGATTACGCCGACATCGACTACTACAGCGACTTCGCCTACCAGGGATTCGTGACTCTCGACTACCTCAACGGCCTGCTCATGAACGACAGTCCCCTCGTGACGGAGATACACGTGCGGTTCGGATCGGGCGGCAGCCCCGAGAGGCTCGAGAAGGACTTGCGCCGAGCCATGGGGCCGGGCTTCCGCTTCATCCTGCCCCGCGACTCTTCCCGACTCGTGCAGGGCATATATAGGCTCACGCGCTTCATCGGCTTCTTCGTAATGGTCATCCTCTTCGCGATGGCCTATCTTTGCAGCTCTTTCATCATCAATCTCGCCATCGAATCCCGAAGCCGCGAAATCGGCATCTACCAGGCCATGGGCATCCGACGCTGGAAGATAGGGCTGCTGTTCAGCGGAGAGTTCCTCGTCGTGATGGCCTTCTTCGCGCTCGCGGGGAGCGCCCTCGCGGCCTGGGTCATGCGGGGCCTATCCTCGCGGGGCATCGCCGCGAGCATAATTCCCCTCCATCTGGTTTTCGGCCGGTCGGTCCTACATATCAGGGACAGCCTGAGCACCTATCTCCTGGCTTTCCTCGTCATCCTCCTGGCCTTCGCGGGGAATGCCGCCATGGCCCTGTTTCGCATGGGCAAGCTCGAGAGCGCGGAGATAGGGAGGGAACTATGAACGCGAAGAGGGACCGTCGATGCTGAAGCTCGCGTTCGAATACCTTGTCCACGGTTTCCGATCGTCCTGGAAGCTCTACGTGACGAACATCCTCGCCCTCATCGCCATACTCCTCCTCTTCGGCTACCTCGAAGGGGCCCGGCGCCAGCTCAACCTGCGCAATTCGGTATTCTCGGGGGAGACCGTCGTCAAGATGAAGGTCGAGGAGCCGGATATCGAAGGCGAACTCCGCGCCGGGCTGCCCGGCATCGCGAGCATTTCCAGGAAGATACGCGCTCCGGTAGCCTACAAGGCGCTAGGCAAGGAGGCCGTCGGCCAGGCCGAGCTCCTGGGCGTCGACCTTCGCCCCGAGGACGGCGACCCGCTCTCATCCTGGCTCGAAATCATCTCGGGAAGGACGATGCGGAACGGCCGCGAGATTCTCGTACCCGAATCCTTCCTCGATGATTCGAACGTCCAGGTCGGAGACGCCGTCTCGGTCCAAGGCAGGACCTCGGGGAACGAGCTCAATTCGGCCGTTTTCAGGGTCTGCGGGATATACCGCTCGTCGGAGCTCAACTTCTTCGCGTCGCCTCGGCTGATCGTCGGCTACGATAGCGCGCGCTCCTTCTTCCGAGCCAAGCCTCAGGATATCGAATACTGCCTCTTCTTC
>CAVZVX010000111.1:0-5095 GCA_963778775.1 uncultured Spirochaetota bacterium
GAAAGCCATGCAGTATGACTATCTTCTGGTCTTCCATGGATCGAGTCTACGATAGCGTGGCCTTCGAGACAAGAGCTCAAGATTGACCATATGCGCGAAGCTCGCGTAGGGGGGAATAATGAACGCCTTTCTGCAATTCCTCGATATCGTCTTGCATGTCGATAGGTTCATCACGCCCATACTTCAGCAATACGGCGAGCTTACCTACGTTTTCATGTTTTTCCTCATTTTCTGCGAGACCGGTCTCGTCGTGACGCCCTTTCTCCCCGGCGACTCGGTCATTTTCGCCCTGGGCGCCCTGGCCGCGGGAGGCGGTCTCGACATCGGCATCCTGGCGTCGGTCCTCATGTCGGCCGCCGTTCTGGGCAATATCGTCAATTACGCGATCGGTCGGAAGCTCGGACCGGCCGTCTTCAGGTCCGAAAGCTCGCGCTTTTTCCGGCGCGAGTACCTCGACAAGACGCATGCCTTCTACGAGAAGTACGGGGCCCTGACCATAATCATCGGCCGCTTCATGCCGATCATCCGCACCTTCGTCCCCTTCGTGGCCGGTATCGGCAGGATGCGCTATGCTCGTTTCACGGTCTACAACCTCATCGGCTCGGTGCTCTGGGTGGCTCTTTTCCTGTCGGGGGGCTTCTTCTTCGGCGCTCTGCCCTTCGTCCAGCGCAATTTCAGCCTGGTCGCCTTCGCTATCGTGGTCGTCTCCTTAATTCCGCCCTTTGCGACCGCGATCAGAGTTCGGGTCTCGGCCAGGGCGCCGCGAGAGGCGTCGCGAAACGCGGCAAAGAAATGAGGTTTTCTCGGCTCGTCGAGGCCCGTCATTGCCCGTCAAGCGGGCAATGAGTATCATTACCGGATCATGGATTACGATCGATATACGCTAAAAGCCCAAGAAGCCATACAAGATGCCTCGGCCGAGGCTAGAAAGCTGGATCATTCCCAAGTGGACCTCGAGCATCTCCTGATCGCTTTATTACGGCAGGAGGAAGGGGTGGTGCCCGCTCTCATAGAGCGGATCGGGGCCGATAGATCCCTCATCGAAGCGGAGACGGAGTCCGCTCTAGCCAAGAAGCCCAAGGTATTCGGCGAAGGTTCCCAGCTCTATCTTTCGCCCTATGCGTCCATCGCGGTGGCGAAAGCCGAGGCGGAAGCCGCGGCCTTGAAGGACGAATACGTCGCCGCCGAGCATATCCTCCTGGGCATCGTGGCGGGCGAAGGCGGACCGGCCGAGCGCCTTCGCGCGCTGGGGGTCACCAAGGCCGCCATCCTCTCGGCCCTCAAGTCCGTCCGAGGCAATCAGGCGCGTCACCGACCAGGATGCCGAGGAGAAATATCGAGTCCTCGAGCGCTACTGCCGAGACCTCACGGCCCTCGCGCGCTCCGAGAAGCTCGATCCGGTGATCGGCCGCGACGAGGAGATCCGCCGCGTGATGCAAGTCCTTTCCCGACGCACCAAGAACAACCCGGTCCTCATAGGCGAACCCGGGGTCGGCAAGACGGCGATCGTAGAGGGACTCGCGCGCCGAATCGTGGCGGGGGACGTACCGGACTCCCTCAAAGGCAAGAAGCTTCTCGCCCTCGACCTCGGCTCCCTCGTTGCCGGCTCGAAGTTCCGCGGGGAGTTCGAGGAAAGGCTCAAGGCCGTCGTGGAGGAGGTAGTCAAGTCCGAAGGTCGGATCCTGCTCTTCATCGACGAGCTCCACACCCTGGTCGGCGCGGGAGCCGCCGAGGGGGCGATGGATGCTTCCAACCTCCTCAAGCCCGCTCTCGCCCGAGGCGAGCTGCGCTGCGTCGGCGCCACGACTCTCGACGAGTACCGCAAGCACATCGAGAAGGACGCCGCCCTCGAGCGGCGCTTCCAGCCCGTGTTTTGCCCCGAGCCCTCCGTGGAGGCGACGATCGCGATCTTGCGCGGCCTCAAGGAGCGCTACGAAGTCCACCACGGTGTACGCATCAAGGACGATGCCCTCATCGCGGCCGCGACCCTGTCCGATCGCTACATCACCAGCCGCTTCCTGCCGGACAAGGCGATCGACCTGGTCGACGAGGCCGCGAGCCGCATCAAGATGGAGATCGAGAGCCAACCGACCGAGCTGGATCAACTCGAGCGTCGGCTTCTTCAGCTGACCATCGAGCGTCAGGCCCTTTCCAAGGAATCGGACTCCGCGTCGGTCGAGAGGCTCGGAAAGCTCGAGAAGGAAATAGGCGAGCTCACGGCCAAGCGGAACGCGATGAAGTTGCGTTGGCAGGGCGAGAAGGAGAAGATAGACCGCCTCCGCAAACTGAAGGCTTCCATAGAGGAGCTCAAGATCGAAGGGGAGAAGCGCGAGCGCGAGGGCGACCTCGCCAAGGCAGCCGAGATCAAGTACGGAAGGCTCCTCGAGGCGCAGAAGAAGCTGGACGAGCTCGGGATCGAGCTCAACAAGGAAAGTGCGGAGGGACGCCTCCTTCGCGAAGAGGTCTCGGAGGAGGACATAGCCCGCGTCGTCTCGACCTGGACGGGTATTCCCCTCGCCAAGATGCTGTCTTCGGAGGCGCAGAAGTACGTCGATCTCGAAGCCCAGCTGGAACGGCGCGTCGTGGGTCAGGAGCCGGCCGTCAAGGCTGTCGCCGACGCCATCCGGCGCAACCGCGCGGGACTCTCGGATCCGAATAGGCCGCTCGGTTCCTTCCTTTTCGTGGGCCCGACCGGGGTCGGCAAGACCGAGCTCGCCAAGGCTCTGGCGGAGTTCCTCTTCAACGACGAGAAGGCTCTCACTCGCATAGACATGAGCGAATACATGGAAAAGCATACGGTCAGCCGACTCATCGGGGCCCCTCCCGGCTACGTGGGCTACGACGAAGGCGGTCAGCTCACCGAGGCCGTTCGCCGTAGGCCCTACTCGGTCGTCCTTTTCGACGAGATCGAGAAGGCCCATCCCGACGTATTTAATGTCCTCCTTCAGCTCCTCGACGACGGCAGGTTGACCGACGGCCAGGGCCGCGTCGTAGATTTCAAGAACGCCATCGTCATCATGACGAGCAACCTCGGATCGGAGCTCATTCTCGAAGCCAAGGACATGGCTCAAGTCAGGGCAGGCATCGATGGCCTTCTGCGTGCGACCTTCAAGCCCGAGTTCATAAATCGCATCGACGAGACGGTGGTGTTCGAGCGGCTTGGCAAGGATCGCATCCTAGCGATCGTAGATATCCAGCTCGCCCTCCTCGCGCGACGCATGGCAGATAGAAATATCGAGCTGGATGTATCCAAGGAAGCGAAAGCCTTCCTGGCCGAGGCCGGCTTCGATCCTCTTTTCGGGGCGAGACCGTTGAAAAGGGCCATTCAATCACTGCTTCAGAATGCCCTCGCGTCGGAGATCCTCGCGGGCAGGATACTGGATGGACAGAAGGTCCAGGTAGACGTTCGCGGAGGAGCCCTCGTCTTCTCGGCTACGGGCGGAGCATAGTGGGTTCCCGAACATGATCCTCGCCGATTCGCATGCTCATCTATCCCTCGTCGCCGAGAGGCTCGGGAAGGATATGCTCGCTTCCCTCCTCGTCGATTATGCCCAGGCCTGGGAGTCGGCTACGCGGCTTGGTCGTCCTCCGCCCCTCATCCTGGAGCCGGGAGTCGAGCCGGACGACCTGGCGGCGAGGATCGGGCTCTTGGATCGGGGAAGCGGCCTGCCTCCCTTCATCCGCCTCGCCGCGGGGATATGGCCTTCCGCCGCGAATCTCGCCTCCCCCGAGACGAGCCTCGCGGCCTTGGAGGACGCGAGGGCGGAAGCCGCGCGCCGCGGCATCGATGTCGTCGCGATAGGCGAGGGCGGGCTCGATTATCACCACATGGAGGGAGACGCCGAGGCGCAGGCCCGGCTCTTCGAAGGTCAGATCTCTCTCGCCTCGACTCTCGGACTGCCGATGATCGTCCACTCTCGGGACGCCGCGGCCGAGACGCTGGCGATCCTTGGCCGGACGCGAAGCTCCTCGCCGATTATCCTCCACTGCTTCGGCTATGGTCCCGCGGAGGCGCGCGCCTTCCTGGACCTGGGTTGCTGGATCTCCTTCGCCGGCAATATCAGCTACAAGGGTTCGGAGGCATTGAGGGAGGCCTGCGTCCTCGTGCCGGCCGACAGGCTCCTCCTCGAGACGGACTCGCCATACATGAATCCGATGCCGCGCCGCGGCAAGAGCACGACGCCCCTCGACATCGAGAGGACATACGAGCTGGCCGCAAACCTGCGCGGCGTGAGCCTCCCCGAGCTGGCGGAAACGGTATCGCGCAACGCGAAAATACTTTTCGGTTGAAGCGGCCCGAGTCGAAGGCGATCGCCTCTCATGAACGCAACGGGAAGGAAAAAGCACGCGGGTGCCGACGCCAGGCTTCGAGCCGATCCGGACCGTTCCTCCGTGGGCTTCGACGATATTCTTCACGATCAGCATGCCGAGGCCCGTCCCGCCCTGGCCCGACGCCGAGTAAAAGGGCTCGAAGACGTGGGCGAGCACTTCGGGGCTCATGCCCTCGCCGGTGTCGGCCGTCTCGAGGACGAGCTTGTCGCCGTCGCGATAGGACTTCAGGGTGAGGACGCCGCCCGAAGCGCGACATCGCCTTGCGGGCGTTGTCGGCGACGTTGAGAAGGCGCGGAATACGCGCTCGGCGTCGAGGATGACGGGCTCGTCGTAGCGCAGGTCCTTCGCGATCGGCTATGCCCGATCCTCGACAAGGCGCTCGCCGACTGCTGCCTCGACCTTCGCGAAGAGCTCGCCGGCCTGGTGACGGCCATGTCCAGCCTGACTTCGCCGCGCGAGTAGTCCAGGAATTCGCCCGCGAGGCGCTCGAGCCTGTTCACTTCCGAAAGGCTCGCCGCGACGTGACCCGCGAGCTTCTCGGGGTCGGCGAGCCTCATCTGCATGAGCTGGAGCTGGCCCTTGAGGATGGAAAGGGGGTTGCGGATGTCGTGGAGAATCAGGGAGGAGAATTTCCCGAGGGTCGAAAGCCGCTCCGAGCGCAGCCGTTCGGAATGGGCCTTCTTGAGCTGGGCGTAGGTGCGCTCGAGCTCGGCGTTGCGCTTGCGCAGGTCGTCGACGAAGGACTCGTTCGAGTTGCGGACCA
>CAVZVX010000112.1:0-4316 GCA_963778775.1 uncultured Spirochaetota bacterium
GGCAAAAAACCAGAAAAGGGCGAAGGCAGTGAAGGAAATCGAAATCACCTGCGCCTTGAGCCAGGGGATGCTTTGAAGGGGGAAGTCGACATTGTATTCGCCCGAGCAGAAAAGGCAAAAAAAGGTTCCACCCAGGCAAATCGAGGCGAAGGCGATATCGCTGTTCTTTCTGCTCCGTCGAAGCCACGTAACGAATTCGTTGAGCGCGATGGTGAAGCACACCGAGGCCATGACTATCGTCGGTATCGAGTAGGCTTTCAACGTCGAACCATCCCGTCAAGAGCGGATGTCACCCCGAAATGGAGTCTAGTATGGTGATACCGGAAACGCAACACGGTACGGCGCGAAGATAGCGATACACCGAGACGATTCGACGACGGTCGAAGGCGACCGCGGCGCGCTTTATGGGACCCGTGTCTCGGTGCCCTGGACAACCCGCTATCGACTCCGCTCGAGGACAACCTTCAGGGTCGCGAGGCTCCGGACCTCTGATCGCATCTGGCGCTCTATCATGCCCGCCATGAGCCTCGCGAAGCCTCGCGGGACAAGGTCGAGGATGAAGGTCAGCGACGTGGCCCCGGCCTGCGCTTCCAGCTTGAAGTTCTCTTTCGGGCGGGCCGGCCCGGCGATCACCTGGAATCTAATCGTCGACGGCGCGACACATTCGACGATCTCGTAGTCACCCGCGATCTTCCGTCCGCCGGGCCCCTTCATCGTCTGGAGGACGATCGCGCCCTTCCCTTCCGGCGTGTCCTCGCGATGCCGGATCTCCAGCACCCCCTCGCGCCAGGCGGTATTGTTAGTTCCATCCGCCAGATAATCGAAGACTTCGCCGATTGGCCTTTCAATCAGGATGTTCCCTTCCGCATGAGCCATTAAACCTCCTTCGAGCTTGGAATGACATAACCATTAGACGAAAAGGAGGAGTCGAAATCGACGTGGCTCGACCGAAAAAGCGCCCTCGACGCGCTTAAAAGAGTCTTTCGCGCCGCGGGCAGCTATTCATCGCCGAGACAGGTCCCCATGAGCCTCGCGACGCCGATGAACTCGTGGTCCATCGGAACGCGCTTGGTCCTGCCCGCGACCTTGTCGAGCCGCACCGAATCGATCGCGCCGTCCCTCCAGGCGACCATCCGGCCGTAGCGCCGCGAGAAGGCCAGCTCCGCCGCGGCCGAGCCGAAGGCGGTCGAAAGCACTCGGTCGTAGGCCGAGGGCACGCCGCCGCGCTGCAGGTAGCCCAGGACCGTGACTCTCGTTTCCATGCCGGTAGCCTCGGCAATCTCGGCGGCCACGCGATAGCCGATGGAAGGATAGGGCATCGAGGCGCGGAGGGCCTTCCTGTCCTTCTTCTCGAGCAGGGACTCCGATTCGCTCATCGCGCCTTCGGCGACGACGACGATCGAGAAGCGCTTCCCCGTCGCGGCCCTCCGCCCCAGGTGCCGCGCGATCGCGTCGGGACGATAGGGTATTTCGGGAAGGAGGATGACGTCGCCGCCCCCGGCGATGCCGGCGTACAGAGCCAGCCATCCCGCCTTGTGCCCCATGAGCTCGATCACCATCACGCGGTTGTGCGACAACGCCGTGGAATGGAGGCGATCGATGGCCTCCGCCGCGATGTCGACGGCCGAGTGGAACCCGAACGAGACGTC
This sequence comes from uncultured Spirochaetota bacterium, assembly GCA_963778775.1. Classification (GTDB taxonomy): domain Bacteria; phylum Spirochaetota; class Spirochaetia; order Treponematales; family Rectinemataceae; genus UBA1306. The sequence goes on from CAVZVX010000112.1 coordinate 1,650, forward strand.
CGTGCGGCAGATGTCGTTGTCGATCGTCTTGGGGAGCCCGATCACGTTCAGGCCCTCCTCCTGGAGGCGGGCCGCCGTGGTATTCGTGCCGTTGCCTCCCAGGGTCACGAGGCAATCGAGGCCGAGGAGGCGGTAGTTCTCCTTGATGGCCTCCGGCTTGCCGAGCCCGACCTCCGAATCGCTCGGGCCGCCGTCGTCGCGAGCCTCGAAGGGCTTCTCACGCGAGGCGCCGAGGATCGTCCCGCCTCGCGTGAGAAGGCCCGAGGCTTCCTCGGCGTCGAGCTCGCTCGCCCGTCCCTCGATGAGACCGCGATAGCCGTCGGCGATGCCGACGATGCGCGCGTCGCCCATCGAATACGCGGCCTTGACCACGCCGCGAATAGCCGCGTTGAGGCCGGGACAATCGCCCCCGCTCGTAAGTATCCCGATGGTAGTCTTCTTGCCCACGTCGCCCCCCGTATAAGCCGTCCGGATTCGAACGCGCATATAGGATTCGAGCTTACCATATCCATGGGATCAACTTCTTCGTGCGCTGCTGGTATTCCGTATATTCGGTTCCTAAGGAGTCTACCATGACCCGCTCTTCGATATGTATACGGTAAAGCAAGGCAGCAAGCGGAAGCGCAATGGCAAATATCAGCGAAAGCCAATTCTGGATGGCTATTCCGTATCCGCAACCCGTGAGAAGCAAGCCGCTGTAGGACGGATGACGCACGAGTCTGTAAGGGCCATTCGATATCACCTTCTGGCCCCGGTGCGTTTCGACTGTCGTACGGAACGAGCTCCCTAAAGTCGCGATAGCCCAAATCCTCAGGCCGAGGCCCATCAGCATGACGGCGGTTCCTATCCAAAATACGATTATCGTCCGTCCGCCCGAAAAGAAGAATGCCGGGTTTCCGCTGATGCTTCCGGCAATGGTCATTCCCGCGGCAATGGCAACGAAATTAATATAGAAAGTGCCTCTGTCCTTCATGGCTTTGCCTCTGCCTTGAATCCGATCCCTGACGACAAGCCCGATCTCGAAGGAGATCCAAAGCGCCGATAGCGCTATAAGCAGCGCTGCGTACAAATTCATCTTGCCTCCTCGAAATCCGCTTTTCCGCCGGCGCTTCCGTCGGTACATTTATACACGACGGAGAGGAAAATATGAACACGGTCCCCTCGCGGGACGGGACGAAGATCGCGTACGACAGGGAGGGCGCCGGGCCCGCGGTAACCCTGGTGGCCGGCGTCGATAGGGCAGGAAACAGGGGAAACCGATTTGCCATAAGATGATCAGATATTATATTTGCCCCTCAAGGAGACCCACATGAAGCGTTTTTCGATTTCCATAGCGATCATTGCCGGTATCGTTTCCCTGGCAGGGGCGCAGATGAGGCCTAACCCCTACGATCGCCTGCCTGAAGTTCCGTCCTTTTCGCTTACGAGCGTGGACGTCGAGAATGGAGCGTCCATGAATCCGGCGCAGATGAGCGGCGCCTTCGGCGTGCCGGGAGGGATGGACCGGTCGCCGCAGTTGGCTTGGAAGGATTTCCCGGCGGGAACCAAGAGCTTCGTCGTGACGATGTATGATCCCGACGCGCCGACGCCAAGCGGCTTCTGGCACTGGGCGGTCGTGGATATTCCCGCCGCGACGACGCAACTGCCTACGGGTGCGGGATCGGCCGACGGCAAGCTGCTTCCTCCCGGAGCCTGGCAATTGCCCAATGACGCTCGAATGGCTCAGTACGTAGGGGCAGCCCCTCCGAAGGGAGACGGCAAGCATCGCTACTTCATCGTGGTTCAAGCTCTTGACGTCGCGAGCCTCGGTATTCCCAAGGATGCCACGCCGGCCTTCATGAGCTTCAATATGCTGGGGCACATCCTGGGCAGGGCGGCGCTTATTCCCTGGGCGGAGCAAGAATAACGGCTCCGGGAATCGACGCATCGGGACGCGGCGATTCCCTGAAATCGAATCGCTCGGATCGAGCATGCGATGCCGCTTTCCTTTTAAAGGCCGTTCCCCAACTCCGAGAGGTACTCCATGATCCCTTTGGATGTCGCCACGAGCTGGTCGAAGCGCCTTTCGTTCTCCTCGACCGCGGAGCCTTCGGCGGTCGAGATGATCTCGTTCGCCATCGCATGCAGGCGCCGATGCGCCGCGTCGAGTTCCTTGAAAGCCTTTCGGGATTTCACCGGATCGGCGTCGGTCGACCCCATCCACTTTCCCAGATCGCATTTCGTATGGTCGCCGAAGCTCTTCGCTTCCGCCGATAGATGCCCATCCAAGGCCAGTCGGGCCTTGATAACCCAAAGGAGGTGCTGCACCATGAGCCTGGCCATGTCGACGGTCTTTCGGTAGCCTCCCACAGGAACCAATTCCCCGATCCTCTTCATGTCGTCGCGCATTCCGAGCACGGCCTTGGCCAGCTTCTCGATTCCTTCGGTATCGGATTTGACGTTCGTTCCGATACCTTCTACTACCATCTCTATTTTCCTGGAGGCATCGTTGACCGCGGTCATGAGTCCCTCTATCGATTCGGTGCCGGTTCGAATCGTACGAGTGCTGGACCTCACGGTCTCGGAAATCTCGATGAGGGACCCGCTGGCGCTGACAATCTCCTGAGTTCCGGTCGCGGCCTCCACCGCGGCGCCGTTTATCTCCTGGAAGGCTTGCATGAAATTGCC
>CAVZVX010000113.1:0-16306 GCA_963778775.1 uncultured Spirochaetota bacterium
ATTATGCAGGGGGTCTCGTCCACCTCGAGCTTCAGCTTGAGGATCTCCGAGAGGGTGGCGAACATCCCGTCGAGCTTGATCGGCTTCATGATGATGCGTCGAATGTTGTAGGGGACGAGCTCGAGGAGGCGGCTCTTGTCTATCTTCTGGGCCGTGAGGACGAGGGGGATGGATGCGGTATTGGGGTTGCGGTTCTTTTCCTCGAGGACTTCCTTGCAGGTCCTGCGCGTCAGGCTGTAGTCCATTATCACGAGGTCGGGGAGCGAATTGCGCAGCTTGGCCGCGCCGTCGAGCCCGTTTATCGCCGTCTCGACGGCCAACCCGCCCGCGGTCAGCCTGTCTTTCAGGTATTCCCGGAAGAGGTCCGACTCGTCGATTATCAATACGTTCTTGCGCGGCATGCCTAGCTCGGATTGACCATCGCCGGAGGCTGCTGAGTGGCGTCGACCGCGTCGCGCCAGAGGGCGCCCTCCGGATCGACGTAATTCCGGCGCGAGACCGCCGCCTTGACGGGGATGTGCACGTACTGGCCGTGGACGATCCCGATGAGGACCTTGCTGCGTCCGGCCATGGCCGCATGGACGGCGTTGTTTCCGAGCCGCTCGCAATACGCGGAGTCGGTCGGGACCGCGGGCGATGAGCGGACCATGTAGCTCGGGTCGATATATTTTACGGTCGCGTCCATGCCTTTCTTCGTGAGGTGCTGGGCGATGCGATCGCGCAGGAAGACTCCGATGTCGCCCAGCCTGGGGTTGCCCGAGGCATCCACGCCCTCGGGCTTCAGGAATTCCTGACCGGCCCCCTCGGCCACTACCACGACGGCGTGAGACCTTCGCGCCAGGCGATCCTCGAGGTGGCGAAGGAAGCCGTTCGGCCCTTCGACCTCGAAGGGAACCTCCGGAATGAGGACGAAGTTGGCCTCGTGGACCGCCAGCACCGTATGCACCGCGATGAATCCGGACTCCCGGCCCATGAGCTTGACGAGGCCCACTCCGTTCATCGCCGAGTGCGCCTCGACGTGGGCCGCGGTCACGGCCTCGGCGGCGCGGGCAACGGCCGTCTCGAAGCCGAAGCTTCGGTCGATGTAGCTGAGATCGTTGTCTATCGTCTTGGGGATGCCGACCACGGCTATTCTCAGGTCGCGCCTCTCGATCTCCTCGGCGATCGCAAAGGCGCCCTTCTGCGTACCGTCCCCGCCTATCGTGAAGAGGATGTTGAGGTTGAGCCTTTCTATCGAATCGACGATGTCGGATGTCCGCTCCCCGCCGCCCCGCGAGGAGCCGAGAAAGGTGCCGCCGACCTTGTGCACCTCGTCGACGACCTCGGGGTCGAGGGGCCTCGTGCCGATGTTGAGCTCGGGAAGGAAACCGCGGTAGCCGTAGCGGATGCCCGTAATGCGCCGGACGCCGTAGCGGAACCACAGGCAGCGCACGATGGCGCGGATGACGTCGTTGATCCCCGGGCAGAGCCCTCCGCAGGTGACGATGCCCGCGTGGACGTGGCTCGGCGAGAAGAAAATCTGTTGACGGGGTCCCGCCTTCTCGAAGAGACGGCTACGGTCCAGGCTGCCCTGGTCGCCTTCGCGCGCGTCGACCTCGTAGCGGATGAATTCGTCGTCGGTCACGTAGTTCGCGAGCGAATCTCCGCTCTTGGTGCCGAGGAGGATCGGCGAAAGTACGCCACAGCGTCCCAGGACCGGTACGCTGAAGTCGATTTCTTCGTTCATCGTCGCCCAGTATAGCCGATGGCATCCCGCCAGCGCAATTATTGCGGGCCGTCGAAGCCTTCGAAACGGCGAGGATCCGGTCCCTTGACTGGGCGGTCGAATAAAAACTACACTCGCGGCGTGGTTTGCACCCATGGCCCGACGACGAAACGCGTAATTCCGGCATGGCTGGAACGGCGATGAGCGGCGGAGCGCTGAGGGTCATCTTCGCCATCGAGGGCGACGAGGAGAGGAGGGCCTTCACCTCCATCTTCTCCTCCGCCTGCCCCGATGGGGAGCTTTTTTTCCCATCCGACATAACCGATGTCGAGGCCATCTACTCGAAAGACCGCGCGGACGCCATCGTAACCGACTTCCGCTTCCACGGCGGCGCCCTCGCGGATTGGCTCACTTTCTGGCCCCTCCCCGTCGATCCTCCTCGTAGATCCCGACGACGACATGGATCGCGTGGAGAAGACCGTCCGCGACGAGGCCGCTCTCTTCGTCCAGCGTCAACCCCTCCTCGGCCACATACGGGCCTTACCGCTCCTGATCCGCAAATCGCTGAATATCCGGGAGAGCAACGCCCGCCAGAACGCGCACCTCCTCATGTCCGAGCATCAGTACCTGAATCTCCTCCAGGCGATCCCCGACATCGTCTATATGCTCGACGCCGAAGGCCGATTCGCGTACATCAACGACGCGGTAAGGAACCTGGGCTACGAGCCTTCGGCCCTCATAGGAAAGCATTTCAGCCGGATCGTCCATCCCGAGGACGTACCGAGGGTAAGCCGAGTCGAAGCCCTCCGCCCGCTGCAAGGCGTCGCGACCGGCGACGAAAACGCGCCCAAGCTCTTCGACGAGCGGCGCTCGGGCAAGCGCATGACGCGCAATCTCGAGCTGCGCCTGCGGCCGGGCGACAACAGCAGCGGCGATTATCGCCTGGCCTCGGTCACCGCCTACGGCGAGGTGAACAGCCTGGGCTATGCCCTGCCCGAGTTCGAGGGTCGGGGTCAGGGAACCGTAGGCATAATACGCGACATAACCGTGAGGAAGGAACACCAGTTCGCGCTCGAGTCGGCCCTGGAGTCGAAGGATCTCCTATTAAAGGAAATCCACCACAGGGTGAAGAACAACCTCCAGGTCGTGTCGAGCCTCCTCAACATTCAGGAGGCGACCATCCGCGACGAGGAAGCGCGCAAGGTCTTCGTCGAATGCCAGACCCAAATCCAGACCATGTCGATGGTGCACGAGGTACTCTACAGGTCTTCGATCTTCGAGGGCGTCGAGATGGATTCCTACTTCAGGCGTCTCGTCGATTACCTGTCCAGCGTGTACGAAGTCTCCTATCGCGGGATAGCCTGCGAAGTAGAGGCCGAGGGCGTTATCCTCGAGCTGGACGACGCGATACCGATAGCCCTCATCGTAAACGAGCTCGTGTCCAATTGCATGAAGCACGCCTTCCCCGAAATGCGCGAGGGGAAAATAAGGGTATCTCTGCGCAAGGGCCCGCCATCGGCTTCCGACGATGATTCCGGAAGCCTGCTTCTCGAAGTCGAGGATGACGGCATCGGCTCGGAAGGGAGCCGCGGCGAGGCAGCCGAAGATCGGAAGGAGGCCGGCATCGGTACCGAGCTGGTCCTCGCCCTGGCCTCGCAAGTGCGCGGCGAAGTTGCCCGTTCCCGGGGCCGGAGCGGAACCGGGACCCTCGTCTCGATCACCTTCACCAAATAGGCTCCATCGACGGATCAATTGGACGAGGCGGCATCGGCCGCGGCGAGGTCGCGGGTCAGGGTAGGTTCGGACGGCATGGAGACTAAGGCTGTGGCCGCCGCGGCTTTCGCTCCGGCGTAGTCTCCGGAGTTGTAGAGTCGGGCGAAGCGATTGTGCGCGTCCACGACGAAATTGCGTCGGAAGGCCTCGGCGGCTCGGCCGAGGCTCCCGTCGTCCGGGGCCGTGGCGCTGCCCAGCTTGGCGATGCCTCGCTCGGCCAAGGCCGAGGCGCCCAGCCAATCGCCGCTTGCGCCAATCCTACCCGCTTCGTTCCCGTAGATCGCGACGATGGCTTCGGCGTAACGGTCGGGGCCGACTTCGCCGGCCGAGAATATCCTATCCGCAGTGGCGACCGCCTGAGCCAAGGGCAGATTGTTCGCGGCCCCCACCAGCTCCATTTCTCCGACCGCGGCCCTGGCCGCGGCCGACGCGGCTCGCCCGGCGCGGGGGGCGCGCGCGTCGACCGCGGCGCGGGCTCCGACGAAATCGCCCTTTTTCGCGAGGTCCCGCGCAAGGCCCGAAAGAGAGCTCGCGACGAGATCCCCGATTGCGGCGTCGATCGGGGTGGCCGCGCCGGCGCCCGGCGCCGGCGTAGCCAGTCGGACGGCCGCGTCGAAGGCCGCGTCCCAGTCGCCCGCCTGGGCGAGGGCGACGGCCCGATTGTAGGAGACCGTCGCCGCGAGGGCCGCGAGGCGCGGCTCGTCCGGCAACGCGGCGGCGGCGGCGGCCGCTGCCGCAGTCGCTCCCGCGAAGTCCCGACGGGCCGCGAGGTCGGCTACCAGGTTGTTGATTCGATCCACCTGGAAGGCCCGCGAGTCCGGACCCGGGCAGAGGGCCGCGTAGTCGGCGCCGAGCTTCGCGGCCTCGGGAAAGCGTCCCGACCGCTCGAGCGCCGAGGCGCGGTTGGACAGTATGAGCCCTATCAGCTCCCTGTCCCCGATCGTCTTGCGGTCGCCATAGTCTCCGGGCGCCACGTACGCGTAGCCCGTGACGCGGCCGAAGGAGTCCTTGAACTCTTTCTTGCCGCCCGGATCGAAGCCGTATGGATTGGTGGTCTCGACGTCCACGCTCCGGCCGTCCACCGAGGCGACGCAGAAGGCATGATCGGAAGTCTTCACTCCCTCGACATCGATGCCGATGCTTCGGGCCGCGATCATGTAGAGCACGGCCGACGAGACGCAATTGTACAGCCCCGAGTCGAGAATGCCATCGAGGGTCGTCGCGTCCTCGCGATAGGCCCGCAGGAGGTTCTCGTGCAGGAACTTCAGGACCGATTCCGCCTTGGTCGTCGCAGAGGCCGTCGGGGCCCCGGCCGCCTTCTCGACCTCGGAGCCGGTCTCCTCGACGATCCGGGCCAGCCTGGATGCGTAGGCGCCGATCCGATCCGGGCTCAATCCGGAGGCGAGGAGGGCCGCTCGCTCGAGGCTTGCCGGATCCAAGGGCTCGGCGAGGACCCCGAGATCGGCGAAGCCGGAATCTGCCGCGAGGAAGTCCGGCGCCGGAACGGCCTCGCCCGAGGCCCGGCCCGCGGCAAGGACGAAGGCTGAAAGGAAGGCGAGGAGCATTGTCTTTTTCGTAGTTCTACCCTTACTTTCAAATGTACAATCCGCAAGGTATAGTAGCCTAGTGCATCGTGAAAGCGCTTGAGCCGGAGGGCGAATGGATACGGAATTCGATCTGATAATCATCGGAGGGGGAGCGGCGGGCTTGGCGGCCGCGCAATACGGCGCGCGCGCCAATCTCAAGACCCTCCTCGTCGAGGAGCTGGCCGCGGGAGGACAAGCCCTCCTCATCGACGCGCTCGAGAACTATCCCGGCGTCAAGGGGCCGGTCAGCGGCTACGACTTGTCCGAAACCATGCGCATGCAGGCCGAAGCTTTCGGCGCCGCCTTCCTCACGGCGACGGCGAATGGACTGCGGAGGGAAGACGGGCTTTTCCTCGTCGATACGAGCGAAGGAAGCCTCGCCGCCAAGACGATCGTGCTCGCGACCGGAGCGAAGCACAGGCACGCGGACGTGCCCGGCGAGGAGCAGTTGGCGGGGCGGGGCGTATCCTATTGCGCGACCTGCGACGGACCCTTCTTCAAGGGGAAGCGCATGATGGTGCTCGGGGGCGGCGACGCGGCTTGCGACGAGGCCGCCTTCCTGGCCAAGCTATCCGACAAGATAGTCGTCGTGCACCGCAGGGACCGATTCAGGGCTCAAGCCTCTCTCGCCCAGCGCACTCTGGCCAATCCCAATATCGAAGTCCGCTTCAACACCGTCCTTAATACAATCAAGGGGACGAAAAAGGTGGAATCAGTCATCCTCGACAAGACCGGAGGCGGTGGATCGTACGAGGAAGCCTTCGACGCGGTCTTCGTCTTCGTCGGCTCCATTCCCCAGAGCTCTCTCGCGCCGGAGGCCAAAAAGGACGAAGCGGGCTACATCCTGACCGACGATCGCATGGCGACCAGCCAGCCGGGGCTCTTCGCCGCCGGCGACGTGCGCGCCTGCAGCTTTCGCCAGCTCGTCACCGCCGCCTCCGACGGGGCGATCGCGGCTCATTCCGCCTCTCAATATATCGACGAGATGAAGGGGAAGGCCTACGCCCCATCCTCTCCCTAGGCCGGGCAAGACGGCGCGAGGCTCGGCGCCGAGGAGCCTCGCCCTCGCGGGAATCGTCGTCCTATCCTGCGCCTTCCTCGGCTCGGCCCCTCCGCCCAGACCCGATTTTTGGTCCTCCGCGATCAAGGGCGGCGACGCCGAGGCCGCGCTCGCGGCTTCCCTCGTGAGTAGGATGAGCGACGAGGAAGCGGTCGGCCAGATCCTGATGATGGCCTACCCGGGCGATACGCCGGGCCCCCTGCTCTACGATTGGATAGAGAAGCGCGCCCTGGGCGGCGTGAAGATCTTCGGTTGGAACGCCGAGGACAGCGACAAGGTCGCGAAGGCCGTGGCCGGCATCCAGGGGATCGCCCTGGGTTCTGGCCTGAGAATACCCTTACTCGTCGCGACGGACCAGGAGGGAGGGTGGATACGCCACATCAAGGGCGCCACGACCGCCACTCCGGGCAATATGGCGATCGGCGCCTCGGGCAGGCCCTACGACGCCTATCGCTCCGCCTACCTGATCGGAAGGGAGCTCACCGCCCTCGGCGTCAACATGGATTTCGCGCCCTCAGTCGACCTGGCGACCAAGCCCAAGAGCTATATCGTCGGGCCGCGCGCGTTCTCCGACGACCCGGAGCTCGCCGCAGTGCTGGGCTCGGCCTTCGTTCGCGGCCTCGCCGACGCCGGGGTCATCGCGACGGCGAAGCACTTCCCGGGTCACGGCGACACGGAGGAAGATTCTCACGGCGTCCTTCCCATGATACGCATCGACGCGAAGACACTCTGGGACCGAGAGCTTTTGCCGTACCGCGTCATGTCCGCCGAGGGGATTCCCGCCATCATGAGCGGGCATATCTGCTTTCCCCTCCTAACCGGGGATAGATGGCCCGCCTCGCTGTCGCCCTATTTCATGACCACTCTCCTGCGCGACCGCATGGGCTTCAAGGGCCTGGCCGTCACCGACGACCTCACGATGAACGGCGCCGACGCCGCGGCCGGTTCCGTCTCCGAGGCTTGCATCAAGGCGGTCGAGGCCGGCAACGACCTGCTCATGATCAGCGAGCTCCTCGCGACCGACGATCTCGCGTGGACGCGCCTCCTGGCGGCCTATAGGGAAAGGCCGGCCTTCCGGAGACGGATCCGCGACGCCGCGACGAAGGTGATCGAGACGAAGCTGAAGTACTTGCGGCCGAGAGGGAAGCTGGCTCTCCTCCCCGATCTCGCGGATCTCGCCGCGAGGGTGCCCGATCCCGGGGCGGCGTCCTTCTTCGCGGCCCAGGCCTATCGAAGCGTCACCGCGCTCAGGTCGGGAGGCATTCCCTTTCTCGCCAAGGCTTCGGGTGGCGGGCGTATCCTGATAGCGGGGCCCTTCAAGGAATTCTTCGATGCCGCCCTTCCCGACTATCCCGGGGCCGGGACCTTCCGCTTTTCCTACGAACCGGAGGGCGCGGCGATCGGTTCCGAGCTGGCCGCATTCGGGCGCGCCCTCGGCGGCGTCGACGCCGTGGTCGTCTGCGTCGCCAACGAAGCGGGGATGGACTTCGCCGAGCGCGCCCACGAAGCCGGCAAGCGGGTCGCCATATTATCCGTTCAGAGTCCGGCCCCGATGACCAGGGCTTCATGGGCCGACGCCTCGGTAGCAGTGTACAGCTACTCGCGTTACTCGATGCAGGCGGGGATCGCCGTTCTCGCCGGCAAAGCCCAGGCTCAGGGCAGGCTGCCCCTGCATCTTTCCGAATGAGGGCTTCCGCCTTTCGAAGGAGCGCCAGCGCCCTGCGATGGCGGCGCGCCGTCGGGGCGGACATCCCCGCCCTCTCCGCTTTCCTCAGGGAAGCCGAAGAGCGCCGCGTAGGCTTTTCGGGCCGGCTGCTTCGGGAAGCCGACCCATCGAGCGAATCGAGCCCCTCTACCGAACGGAGCCGCGGAGCTCCTTGCTCGCTCCGCCTCCCTTCTCCGCTCCGAGGCGCAGTTTGGGTTGTCGACGGCGAAGAATCCGCCGCAGGGGACTCGTTGCCGCTTAGGATCGCCGGGGCCATCCTCTGTCACCCCACGCGCCTGGTTTTCCCGATCTTCCCCGCCCCCGATGCCTGCGAGGCTTGGGAGCTCGAGGGCTCGGCCCTCGACAGGGACATTTCCCTGCTCGCCTCTTCCTTTCCCGCGGCATCGGTCATCGGCATGGAGGAGGACGTCGTCCGCTACGAGGAAGCCCTCGGTCTCTCGCCGCGGGCTTCGGTCGCATACCGCATGATGACGAAGGCCGCTACGACTCCCTCTATCGATGATCCTTCGCGCATCGGCTATCCGGGCTTGTCCGTGCGTCGCGCCTTTCCCGAGGACCTCGACGCCCTCCTTCCTCTTCAGGAAGCCTACGAGCGCGAGGAGGTACTGACGCGCATCCATGCCTTCAATCCCGCGGCCTGCAAGGCCTCGCTCGCGCGGGCCCTGGCGAGACAGCTCGTCTTCGCCGCGGAGGAGGGAGGGGTCATCATCGGCAAGGCGGGCACTAACGCGCGAGGTTTTTCCGTGGACCAGATCGGAGGCGTGTATACCCTGCCCGCTCGCAGGGGCCGCGGGGTGGCTTCGGCTCTCATGGCCGCCCTCCTCGCCGAGATAGGCCGACAGCGCAGGGCGCCCGCCCTTTTCGTCAAACCGACCAACGCAGCCGCCCGGGTCCTCTATCGCGCTCTCGGCTTCGAGGACATCGGAGACTACCGAGCGGACTATTTCGAGGCCTAGCCGGGAATTCGCATTCGGAGGATCGAGTCACTCCGAGAGGTAGAACTCGCCGCGGTATACGTATTCGGGCCTCGCGGCGACGTAGAGGGAGCCTGATGCGGCCCACTCGACCCAGATCGCCCCGGACCCGAGCCTGACCATGGCCTCTCGATCGGCATAGCCGACGGCTGCCGATGCCGCGAGAGCCGCTGCCGCGCAGGCGCTGCAGTCCTGGGCGCCTCCCGAGGGCGCGGAAAGCAGGAGCCGCTCCCGCGAGGCGACCTGGACGGCCACGACGGTCGGCGCCGATTCCCCGTTTTCGCGATCCGTTTTCTTCCCGTCCCTTCCCTTGCGGGAAGATGCTATACGCGCCCTCGCGCGAGCGGCGCCGCCTTCGGCGAAGACCGCGATGAGGTCGGCGGCCGGGATCCCGGCGCGTAGCGGAAGGACCTGGAAGCGCTCGCCCTCCGCCTCGATGCTCGTGGCGCGCGCCGCCGCTGCAGCAGCGTCGAGGACATCGTCGTCCGGCATCCCCCGCAGCGCGCCGAGCGAGAGACCCAAGGAGGCCGAGTCGAGGATGTCCACGCGGATATCGGCCCCGGGGATCCGTATCCGGATATCCTCGGTGCCGCTGCGGCCCGAATCCAGGAGGAAACGCGCTACGCAGAGAGCGGCGTCGGCGAAGGGGCCCGTCGAGCCGTCGGGTCTGAAGACGCGGAGCCGCAGCTCCCCTTCGGGCTTGGAGACGATGGCGAGCCGATCCGCGCCCACTCCCCTTCTCCGATGGAGGAGGGCGCGCGCGACGAGGGCCCAGTCCCTGTCCCTCCCATCGCCGTCGAGGTCGTCGATGAGGACGATGTCGGAATCGCAGAGGCGCAGCTTGTAGAAGGTAAGATCCATTACGGCCATTGTACCATGGGCTTCGGGCTATGCGCCTCGGCCCGGTAGAGGTATCATCCTGGGCGTGCAGGACGTGATCTTCGACGTACGGAGCCCGGGGGCCCGAGCCTTTTGCGCCGCCGATTTTTCGGGGCATCCGCCCGGTGGTCCCGGCGTCTGCGGCATAGACGAGGCGGGCAGAGGCCCCTTGGCCGGGCCCGTATCGGCCGCTGCCGTCGTCCTTCCCGCCGGCTTCCCCGTCGAGGCCCTCGACGACTCCAAGACCCTGTCGGCCAAGCGCCGCGAGCTTGCGTACGCCCTCATCGTCCGAAGTTCCCTCGGCTGGTCGGTCGCCTGGGCCTATCCCTGCGAGATAGACGAGCTCAACATACTGAGAGCGAGCCTCCTCGCGATGCGGCGGGCCTACCGCGGCCTCGTCGCCCTGCGAAAGGCGCGGGATTTGCCTCCGCCCGACGAGGTCTACGTGGACGGCAACCGTCTGCCCGACCTGGGGCGCCCTTGCGCCGCAGTCGTCAAGGGCGATGCCCTCGTCCCCGCCATCATGGCCGCTTCCATCCTCGCCAAAGTCGCGCGCGACAGGGCGATGGAACGCTACGACTGGCTCTACCCCGAATACGGCTACGCGAGGCACAAAGGCTATCCGACGCGCGAGCATCGCGGAGTCTGCCGCGCCCTCGGCCCCTCGCCCATCCAGCGGATGAGCTTCAATTATGGGAAGCCTTGACGTATACTGAGCGCCCATGACGAAGCCGGCGATCGTCAAAGCGCGCAGCTCGAGGCGAGTCCAGATCATCGACATCACCGAGGATGTCGCGAGGGCCATACGCGATTCGGGCGTGACGGAAGGCATCTGCGTCCTCCAGTCTCTGCACACGACCGCCGCCCTCACCGTGAACGAGTCGGCCGATCCCGACGTGAGGCGCGACATCGAAAATCAGCTCGCCCTCATCGCGCCTCGGGATCCGGGCTTCCGCCACGCCGAGGGCAACTCCGACGCCCACATCAAGACCAGTCTCTTCGGGCCGAGCCTGACGATCGTCGTGAGCGGGGGGAGGCCGATGCTCGGCACCTGGCAGGCTATCTATTTTTGCGAGTTCGACGGCCCCCGCGAGCGGAGCGTCGCCGTCAAGTGCATGGAGGGATGAGGGCAGCCCATGCGGGCTCGGAGCTTACTCTTTCCCCTTTGCCGGATCGGGCTTCCGCCGCACGACTATCTTACGCCGCGGGGCCGCCGATCCATCGGGGAGGCAAGCCTCGGACGGCGTCTCTGGGCTTTCGCTGCCCGCGAATCCGCCAGGCGTCCTGGGGCGTCTGTCCGCGCGCCTTTCCGCGGCCATGAGGGCCGGGGAGATGCCATTGACCTTCCCGCCGAGCTCGGGCTTCCCCATGAAGGTCAGGGCGTCCTGGAAGGCTTTGACGAAATCGACCATGTCCTCGCGGAAGACGACCACCGAGCGGCGTTCGAAGCCTTCCGTCTCGGAGGGCTTGCTTTCCACCACCGTGAGGAACATGTCGCCCATGCGGTTTTCCTTCACGTTGAAGAAGTAGGTCCTGCCGTTGCAGCTGACCCTCGTGGAAAAAAGCTCGCCCCTGATACCCATGCGTAGGATAGTACCGGAGGACAGGCGGAGTCCGCTAGGCCCCGTCGGCCGCGCGCAGCATGGAGCAGTGCCAGGCCAACAGGTATTCCTCGTCCGCCGCGGTTCCTCCCTCGATGTCGGCCATCACGCGGAAGACCGGCTCGGTGCCGGATCCGCGCATCCAGAGGAAGGCGAGCGGGGCGCCGTCGGAGTCGGCGAAGGCGATTCGAAGGCCGCCGCGGCCGGACGCGGCGAAGTCCGCGCCGATGCGCTTCTCCGTCTGGCCCTCGGTGGCGAAGGCCTCCCAGGACGCGAACCCGAAGCGTTCCGCCAGTTCGGTCCTGCGCTCCCCCCATTCGCGGACGAATATCCGGGAATAACGCGCCTTGAGCCCGGCGTGGTCTGGGCTTCTCACGAGGAGGGCGGCCCTCGGCTCGAAAACGCCGGTCGTCGCGAAGGCGGGCAGGGATGCGAGGACGTCGCCGATACCGAAGTCCGAGCCGAAAGGCGCCATCCGGTCCGCGTCGGTCGGCCTCGAGCGCCGCATCCATATCTCGAAGAGACCCTCGCGGCCGTCGCCCGAGCCTCGCAGGAGGAGGAGCTTGAGCACGGCGCCCAAGGTGGACAAGGGATCGCGTACCGCCGAAGGATGGGTGATGTTGCCGCCGTTGGAGCCCTCGCCGAGGATGCGGACGATGTATCCCTTCTTCCTCAGCGAGGCCGCGAGTCCCACCACGTTCGCCTCTCCGGTCTCGGCGCGGAAGACCTCGACGCCGAAAGCCCGCGCTATCGCGTCTATCCGCATGCTCGTCGCGTCGTTCACCGCTACGGCGACTTTCTCCCTCGCGTTGCCCGCGGCCTCGTACGTCAGGCGGCCGTCGCGTACGAGCTGGGAGAGCTCCGCGACGCAGCAGAGCGCGAAGACTTCCTGAGCCTCGACCGGTCTCGCGCTCCCGTCGCGCCCGAGCACCACGAGGTTGCCGCGGTCGCCGTCGCAGTCCGGTACGTAGGCCGCGACGAAGGCCGGATCCGCCGACGCGGCGGCCTCGAGCTCGCGCCTCGCTTCGTTCAGCGACTCCCCTTCCGGGACTATGCGATGCGCGAAGTCGCGAGGCCTGTCGTTGACGGCCTTCGCCAGTACCCCGACGCCCTCGAGGAAGTCTCGGTCGATCGATAGGCATCGCGCCGAGCCGTTGAGCTCGGCGACGACTCCGACCGGCCGCAGCGCGGCGGCCCGGGACATTTCGTCGAAGAATCTTTCCTGCTCGACCGGGTCGGAGCTCCCCGAAATGACCTCATGGGCGAAAAGCGTATACGCGGACACTGAACGGCGCTTCCAACCCAGGCAGGCCGAGAAGACGCGCGCGACGTCCCGCGCCTCGGCCGCTTCCATCAGCGCCAGCACGCGAGCGGGGAGGCTGGGACCGGCGAGCGATGAGCGAAAACTCCCGATGAGGCCGGTCGAATCGGCCGCGCCGAGGACGCCGCCGTCCCGCAGCCCGAACTTGAGGCCGTTGTGCCCGCGGGGATTGTGGCTGGCCGAGACGTAGCAGAAACCGTCGATCCCTGCTTCTGCGCGTGCATAGGCCATTATCTCCGGCGCGGCGACGATGAAGAGATAGCGCGGGGAAAGGCCCGAGCCGAGGAAGACGCGGATCATCGCGTCCGCGAGCGCGGGACCGGTGGGGCGCGAGTCTATCCCGACGAGGACCGCGGGAGAGGCAGCGGGGCTCCGGGAGCGCAGGAGGGCCGCGAAGGCCATGGCCGCCGCTCCCGCGAGGACCAGATCGGGACCGGACACCTCGCCTCCGTCAGAATCCTCGTCCCCGTCCACGGCGAAGACCTTGCGCCAGCCCGAGGCCGAGAGGATGAGGGTCGAGGCGGCCGCGCCCACTTCGGCGGCGCTGGGAAGCGCGTCGGGATCGAGGGGCACGATATCGGGGTCCCCGACCGCGAAACCCGTTCCCGGATGGGTAATCTTGGACATGCCTATCGAGTATAGCGTCGGCGGGCCGGCTTTGTCGCGAGGCCGATGGGGATATTCCGGCGGGTCTTGCCCCTGCGCTTCCCTCTTCGCTATCCTCGATTCGATGAATCCGATGCTTCTCCTTAAATCGCTGGTGCCCGGGCTACTGCCCCTGGTAATATTCGTAGGCGCCGACGCCGTATTCGGCGAGACCGTCGGACTCCTCGTGGGGATCGGTACCGGCGTAGCCGAATTCGCCTATACCTTGATCAAGGACAGGAAGGCGGATCCCTTCGTCGCCGCCGACACGATACTGCTCGCCCTGGCCGGCGGCCTCTCCCTCCTGCTCCGTGACGCCATCTTTTTCAAGCTCAAGCCGGCCATCATCGAATTCGTCCTGGCGGTCGCCATGGGCGGCATGCTCGTCCTGCCCCCGAGCTATCTCAAGGGCTATATCGGGAGGCAGCTGCGGGGCGTCGCGATCCCCGACTCGGCTATGCCCGCGATGCAGAGGAGCCTCCGCTTCATGCTGATCCTCCTCGCGGCCCATATCGCCCTCACCGCCTACGCCGCCTTCGCCCTGTCGAAGGCATGGTGGGGTTTCATATCCGGGGGTCTTCTCTACATCCTGTTCTGCGCGTTCGCGCTGAGCCAGTTCGTCGCCGTCAAGCTGCGAGCGAGGCGCGCCGCCTCCGGCGGGCCCGACGCCGAAATGCTTCCTTTGATAGACGAGACGGGCAAGGTCCTCGGGGTCGCATCCAGGAGCGAATGCCACAAGGGGCCGGGCAAGCTCCATCCCGTCGTCCACCTCCAGATCGTCGACGGAAGAGGGAGCATGTACCTGCAGAAACGAGCCTCCGACAAGGATATCCAGCCCGGCAAGTGGGACAGCGCGGTCGGCGGCCACGTCTCCGCCGGCGAGGACCTCGACTCGGCCCTGGCGCGGGAGCTGCGCGAGGAACTCGGCGTCACCAAGCTGGCCATCGAGGCCTCGGGGGCGAGCATCGAGCCTATCCTCCGCTACCGCTGGGACAGCGATCGGGAGTCCGAGCTCGTGTTCTCGTTCATGGCGACCTATGGTGGGCCTTTCTCGCCGGACGTCAAGGAAGTGGAAGAGGGCAGGTTTTGGAGCTTCGACGATATACGGGCGAATCTCGGAATGGGAGTCTTCACGCCCAATTTCGAGCATGAGTTCGGCCTTATCGAGCGAGCGGCGGCCGAGGCCGCGAGGACTAATGCCGGAAAGGCCGCCGCGCCGGCGACCGCCGCGGCCATGACGTCGACGGGCTCTTCAGCGGCGGCGTCCGACGCGGCGCCTCCCGGACCCAGGCGGCTTTAATCCTTTGCGCGGAGGGGAATGTCCATGGGAGGCAGCTGCAGGCCGGAAGCGGCGGCGGCGCGCTTGTTCTCTTCCTGTATGGCGTCGAAGACTTCCTGGCGGAACACCTTCACGTTGCGCGGGGCGTCGATGCCGAGCTTGACCTGATCGCCGCGGACCTCGACCACCGAGACGACGACGTCGTCGCCTATTACGATCTTCTCGTTGACGCGGCGGGAGAGTATGAGCATCCTGCCTATACCTTGGATGCGGCCAGCTCGGCCATGATATCGTGCTTGACGCGCCAGCGCGAATCGCCGAGCACGGTCTGGATCCCGAGGCGATTGGCCTTGTTGATGATGAGGGGACCCATGAGATTGGCCGTGACCGAGCCTCCTTCGACGGGAACGGTGACTATGGCGAAGATGAGGACCTCATCGGGATGGGATACGCCGATATCGTCGAGCGAATCGTCGTTGACGTCGAGGGAGTAGTCGGGCCGGAAGAGGAAGGGGTCGATGAGGATGAAGGCCAGATCGGGCACGTCGATCGATTGGAGATAGAAAAAGGGCTTTTGCCGGGCGTCGAGGAGTATGTAGTCCTTGAACTTCTCGAAGCCGAGGAGACCGCCGGGGAAGCTTACGAGCTGTCGCTCGTCCGCGTCGATCTCTCCGTAGGCTTTCGTCTTGACTCTCATCTATCGTTCCATAATGCCGGGCCTCAGCGCAGGAAGTCAAGGAGCGTCTGCGAGAAGAGGCGTCCCGCGAAGCTCAGAGCGGCCTTGTGCGCGTATTCGAGCATCTTGTAGTCCGTGATCGCCTTCGTCATGTCGAGGTCGGCCGCGTCGCTCTCGAGCTTCGCCGTATCTGGGATCTCCCTGTTGAGCCTCGCCTGGACGACCTGGAGCCTTTCGCTGCGAGCGCCGATTTCGGCGACGCGGCGGTTCAGGTTGTCGATGCCGGAATCGAGGCCGGCGAGGGCGGCTCCGCCGGTCTCGAGCGCGTCGCCGCGGTTGAGCGAGTCGCGCAGGCGTATGGCCGCGTCGAAGAGCGACCCGCCGGAGACTCGCGCGCTCGGAGCCCAGTTGTCGGGGGGGGAGCCCGAGGGCGCGAGGAGGCCGAGCTCCTTCAGGACCGCGCCGGGGCCGCCTCCGGGCGCCGACGCGACGCCGTCCTCCAAGCGCAGCTGGTGGGCCGTCGTGGTCTCGAGCGAAAGGGAGAAGCTCCTCGGATCGATGCTTGCCTTGACGGCGGCGCCCGAATCGTTGATCTTGGCGGCGACGGCGTAGACGTTATCGCCCGCCTTGATCCCGACGGCCTTGCCGTCCACGACTATGGTCGCGTCGGCGACGGCCCGCCAGTCCCGCGCGTCGAAGCTCGAGACGACTTGCTGCTTCTCCGCCCAGAAGACGTCCGATCCGCTCTGCGAGACGGGCATATAGTCGCCCTCCGAGATTTCGGCCCTGGGACCGCCCTCGGCGCCGAGATATTGGACTCCGACCAGCACCTCGCCGGCGGCGCCCGGGGCGGCTCCGCTTATCTCGCGGAAAGGCTGGGTGTGCGATTTGTCCCCCGAGAATATGAAGCCGCCGTCGGGCCCGCGCGCGTTGGCCATGTTCACCATTTCGCCGAGAAGCTGATCCGCTTCCTGCGCCATGTATTTCCGGTCTTCCTTGGAATAAGTGCCGTTGGCGCCCTGGACGGCTATCTCGCGCAGGCGCTGGACGATGTCGAGGGTCTGACGGACGTAATCCTCGG
>CAVZVX010000114.1:0-16232 GCA_963778775.1 uncultured Spirochaetota bacterium
TACCTTCTTTCCGTCGCGGAGCACGTCGAGGGAGGCCTGCTTGCCGGCCGGCAGATCACCGACGATTCTCTGCAACTGCTCCATTCCCGCGATCGCCTCGCCATTGACGCTGAGGATGACGTCGCCCGGCAGGATTCCGCCCTTTTCCGCCGGGCTCGACTTGAATACCGAGGCGGCCATGACGACGCTCTTCGGATCGGCTCCGAGCTCGTCCGCCGTGGCCTTGTCCGGCGAGTCGAGGCCGATGCCCATCCAACCGTATACGACCTTGCCCTTGGTGATGAAGTCGTCGATCGCCTTCTTGACGTTGTTGATCGGTATGGCGAAGCCCAGGCCGATGCTCCCCCCCGTCGAGGACGCGATCCAGGTGTTCATCCCTATCACCTCACCCCGGATGTTGACGAGGGCCCCGCCCGAATTGCCCTTGTTGATCGAGGCGTCGGTCTGGATGAAATCGTTGATATTCCCGTCGGGGCCGCCCGAGCGATTGACCGCGCTCACCGTGCCGGTCGTCACGGAGGATACCAGCCCGAGGGGACTTCCGATCGCTATCGCCCAATCGCCGACGCGGACGACCGAGGAATCTCCGAGACTGGCCACGGCGATATCCGGCGAGTCGCTTTGGAACTTCACGAGCGCCAAATCCCGGCGTTCGTCCTTGCCGACCAGGGCGCCTTTGTACTCTTTGCCGTCGTGAGTGATGACCGTGATATCGGTGGCCGAGCCGGCGACGTGGTTGTTCGTCAGGACGTAGACGGTCTTCCCGTCCTGCCTGACGATGATGCCGGAGCCAAGGCCCTTTTCGGTGTAGGGTTGCGGCTGCTGACCCGACCCGTCGTCGGGGTTGTTGAAGAAGAATCGGAACGGGAACTGCTCGTCCGGATTCCCCTGGGGAGCCTGCGCCTTCTCGACGACGTTGATCTCGACGACCGAGGGCTGGACCTTGTCGGCGACGTAGCGGAAGGCGTCCTGCACGGCCTCGGCCTCCGCCATGGCGGCTTTTACGTCGGCGGGGGCGGAGTCCGCCGGAGATTCGGCCCGGATGAGGGCGGAGGGGAGGACCGCGCCTCTCGCTCCCCGTGACAGACCGAAGTAGGTCACCCCAGCTCCCAGCAGCATGCCCACCAGGATCAGATTGAAGATAAAAAAATTACGGGAATAAAGCCTTTTGATGAACGACATGATACGCTCCTTGCAGGTCGATTCTGCGATCGAGGATCGAACGGATCGCTTCGTCGCTGATTCTCATAGCATGAATATAATGATGCCGCCCCGGCATGGTTACTAATTCGTCGCTCGGGCCGCGACGCTTCCCGCGAAATTAATATGAACTTAAGAATTCCGCTCCGGCATCGCCCAGGAAGTGAGGACTTCGACGCCCTCCGGAAGGACCGCGACCGTATGCTCGTAATGCGCCGAAATCTTCTTGTCCAAGGTGACGACGGTCCATTCGTCGTTCAGGACCTTGACGTCTCCCTTGCCGAGATTGATCATCGGCTCTATCGCGAGAACCATCCCCGGCACGATGCGCGGATTGGGCCCGGGGCTCACGTAATTGGGCACCTGCGGATCCTCGTGCGGCTCGAATCCGACTCCGTGGCCGCAGTACTGCCTGACTACGCCATAGCCGTTGGCGGTCGCGTGCGCGAAGACCGCTCGCGAGACGTCGTGGATGCGGGCTCCGGGCACGATGGCCGCGATGCCGCGCTCGAGGCATTCCCTGGTCACTCGCATGAGCCGCTCGGCCTCTTCGGAAACCCTGCCGACGGGAACCGTTATGGCCGAGTCCGAGAAATAGCCCTCGAGGTCTATCCCGCAATCGAGTCCGACGATATCGCCTTCCTTCAGGCGCCGCTTGCCGGGTATCCCGTGGATTACTTCCTCGTTCACCGAGACGCAAATGCTCGCGGGGTAATCGCCGTAGCCGAGGAACCAGGAGCGGGCTCCGCGAGCCTCGATGAAGCCTTGCGTGGCCTCGTCGAGCTCCATGGTGCTGACGCCCTCCCTGACCATCGGCACGATGTGCGTGAAGAGCTCCGATAGCATCGAGCATGATCGACGTATGCCGTCCAGCTGCTCCTTATTCTTGAGTCGCATCAATGATCTGCCTCCGATAATCCGGCTTGCCTGGATGAAGCGCCGCGCGCCAGCATCGCGGCCTCGGGATCGGACGGATCGGCTTCGGCCGCGGCCTTGAAGGCCTCCGCCGACCCCGCCCGATCCCCGGTATCGCCCAACGCGCGACCGAGCCCCTCGAGGGCCGCGCAGCGGCCGTGGCCGTCCGGGGCGGCCGCGGCCGCGCGCGAAAACGCCGCCGCCGATTTGACGGGATCGCCCATCGCGTCGTAAAGGGCGCCGAGGGCGAAGGAACCGGCGAGTCCTTCCGCCGGGGATAGGGCCCTGGCCGAGCCCGCCGCGATTTTCGGGGCCGTCTCTATGGCCGCCGCGGCTCCCTTGAAATCGCCGCTCCCCGCCATGACGGCGGCTCGGTAGTACCAGCCGTAGGCGAGAGGCAGCCGCTTGAGCGCCGCGCCTCTCACGAGGAGCGCCACGTCGTCCCACCTACCCCGTATCGCGAAGGCCCTCAGCGCCGCGCCTTGAACTTCCGGGTCGTCGGCCTCGGCCGCCGCGAGTCGCTCGAAGTCCGCGTCGAATTTGGCCTCGGGCCGGCTGTGCCCTTCGATGACCAAAGCCAGGGCGGCGAGCGTGCCATTGTTCCCTCCCCCCTTCAGAGCGCCCAGCGCCTCCCCGTCGCGACCGGTTCTCGCGAGATGGGCGGCGTAGGCCGCGAGGGCGCCGTCCCTCGCGGCGGAGGCCGGACCCGAAAGGAAGGCGGCTCTCAACCTTTCCCAATAGCTTTCGGCTTTTTCGCCCATATCCCCCGCCGTCAGCGCCAAATCGACGTAGGGCTTCCATGAGAATCGCGGATCGAGGCGGATGGCCCGTGCCCATCGGCTCCTCGCGAGGCTCGAATCGTCCGACATCCATGCGGCGTCGCCCATGAGCGCGAGTTCGTCGGGTCCCGAACCCCGGTCCGGTCTCGCGGCGAGCGTCTCGTAGAGCCCGCAGTCCCAGAGGAGTTCCGGGGGCGCCTGGGCGCCCCCCGCCAGGGCCTTCTCGAGCCAGGCGCGAGCGGCAAGGCGATCCCCCGAGGCGAGGGCGAGCGCCGCGGCCCCCAGATAAGGACGAGGGTCCCCCGTGACCTCCGCGAGCCGGCTATAATCGGAGCTGCTCGCCATCGCGCCGGTCCCGGATCCCCGCGCGGCGAGAAAGGCCTCCGCCCAAAGATTCGGCCGGGCGTCCGGCGACATCGGGCCACGGAACAAGGCCATGGCATCCGCGGGCCGCCCGTCGCGCATGTACGCCAAGGCGGAGGCCGCGGCGATGGACTCGGAGGTCGGGAAGGCCCGGCGCGCCCGATCGGCGGTGTCCGCATAGCGTCCGCCGTCGCCGAGAGCCTCGGCCTCCTTCGCTCGCTTGAGGAGCGATAGCCACTCCGAAGCGTCGCGGGCTCGAGTGAAGGCGAGCGGGAAGATCCGTCGCAACCCGGGGATGTCGCGGGAGGCGATGGCGGAATCCACGGCGGAAAGCCTGGACGCGAAAGCCGCGGCTCCGTTCCTTTCTAGGCAGGCCGCGCCGGAAAGGAGGATCAACGCGATAAGCGTCCCGAACGGCGCAAGGCTACTAGCCTTTGGAGCTTTCGGTCTTCCAGATTCCATCGAGCACTCCGTTTACGAAACGGTAGGAGTCCTCAGAACCATACTCCTTCACGATCTCGATGGCCTCGTCGATAGTGATCTGCGCGGGGATATCCCTTTGGTAAAGCAGGGAATAGGCTCCGAGGCGCAGTACGGCGAGGTCGACGCGCTTCAGCCGCTCGAACGACCAATTCTGAAGGTGCGACTTGATCGCCGCGTCGACGCTTTGCACGCTCTCGAGCGTACCGGCGATGAGGAGCCGAGCGAAGGCCGCCACCTCGTCGTCGAGCGAAAACCGCTTCTCCTCCTCGAGCCAGTCGAAATCGAGGAGTCCCTCGGCCTTTCCGCCGGAGGAATCCCATGCATACAGCGCCTGAAAAGCCAGTATGCGCGCCTTCCTCCTCGATGCCACGCCTCGGCCCTACTGGAGGACGAGATTGTAGCCATTGGACTTCAAATTCTTGAGAGTCTCAATCTCGGGAGGGTCGAGCAAGCCGGAGAGATTGGCGACCGCGAGCGTTATCGTCGCATCCTTGCGCAGTTTCGCGTTGATGGCGTCGCGCGTGGTCTTCTGGAGCTCCGCATACTTGGACGTTTGCAGCTCGTTTATCACGAGGGCCAGCACGGTGGCCGTGGGATTGGCCGTCGCGGCTTTGGTGGTGAGGCCTTCGATGGGATCGTCGAGGCCGAGATCCTTCTCGGGAAGGAAAACCCCCGTCCTGACGATGCTGTAGCCCACGTCGTCCTGGATCAGGTCGCTGACCTCCCCCTCCTTGAGACCGAAGATGGCGTCGTAAAGTCCGGGGTATTGTTGCTTGGAATCGGCCGTCTTGCCTATGACGAGGTTCATCATGGTCTGATAGCCCGCACCCGCGGGATCGACGGCCCCGCGAACGATGTAATCGTCGAACGCCGATGGATCGATCTTGAGCTTGTTCGCTATCGACCGCATCGCGTCGCCGATTTTTTTCTTTTCGGCGTCGCTCTTGCCTTGCGTTCTCGCCATGAGCATCGTAAAGCGGTAGGATGTCGGGCGTCGCAAGTTGAATTTCATGTCGTCGTAGGCCTTGAGGACGTCCGAAGCGTTCGGTTGACTGATGGCCTTGACTTCGTCCGGCTTCTTCGCCCGGAGATACGCCGAAAACAGCAGATCCTGTTTGACGTAGGTCTTGACGTCGGTAAAGACCCCGTTGCGCCTGAGGCTGGCGTCGACCATTGCGTCCGTGGCCCCGGGTCCCAGGCTGGCCTTGTATTGCGCGAGCTGATTCGCGACCTCGCCATCGGAGACCCTGATGCCTTGCTGGTCGCAATACTGGCGGAAGAGCATCATGTCGATCGTATCGAGCAGGATATTGAGCTTGTCCTTCGAGGCGAGAGTGATCCGTTGCGACGAGAAGGCGTTTACGCCCGTCTGGAGCCTATCGATGTCGTCCTTGAACGTCTCGACATAGTAGGGCTCGTTGGAGTTGAGGTCGACCTGCACCAAGGGATGGCGGGTCGGCAACGGAGTTCCGGCCTGCGCGGAAATGGCGCCGACTGACATGCACGCGAGCGGCAACACCGCGAAGGCGCGCTTTGCCATGGAAAAAATGCGCATCTTGTATTCCTTCGACATAGAATTCAAACAACGACCATTCAAGAAAGTAAACGAAAAAAAGGCTTTACGCAAGCATGCGTCTTTCAGACTTGGATGCCGGCCCGTCGCTTGAGGGCCGATAATCCCGCGAGCTTGGGCTCGAGCTCCGAGGCCCTCTTGAGAGTCTCGATGGCGGCCTCCATGTCTCGCATTCGCAACTGGACCTCGCCCTTCTTCCGCAACAGCTGGGCCACGTCGCGCTTGGGCAGCCCGAGACCCGCGGCCTCCTCGATCCTGTCCACGTAGTCCTCGTCGTCGAGAGCCTTCTGCAGCTTCTGCAGCACGAGACTCCGGAAGCGCAAGACGACTACCTCGAAAAAGTAGCGGAACCACGGCTTCTCGGCTTCCATGGCTATGAGTCGCTTGTACAGGATATAGGCCTTGAGCCAGCGCTCCCGCTTCTCGTATTCCTCGGCGATGCAGAATTCGGCATCCATGGCCTCCCCGCGCTCGAGCCAGCGCTCGAGGCGGAAATCGCCGAGCGACTTGGCCTTCTCGTATACCTCGAGAGCTTCGTCCTCGAAGCCGTGGAGCAGGTCGAAGACGACCAGCTTAGCCTGGCTCGCGGGATCGGCCGGACGGGCCTTGAGGAAGCGCCGGTAATCGAAGCCTCCCTCCTCGGCCGCCTTCCTCCTGAGGCTCCTGTCGTAGGCGCGCCGCATCTCGGGATCGCGGAGTATCCGGTAGGCCTCGAGAAGGAGGCGCATGGCCGCGTCGGCGGCCCGCGCGTTCGCCGCGCGAGAACCGTCTTCGCGCCTCAAATCCGGATGGTGCTTCTTGGCCTGGCGCCTGAAGGCGCTCTTGACTTCCCTCGATCCCGCTTCGGGGGGAACGCCGAGGACTTCGTAATAGGTATCCACGCCTCAATACCGCTCAATCGGCGCCCCGCGGGCGGCCTCGGAGGCGCTGGCCTCGTTCGCGACGACCTCGGCGCTGTTCACGATCATGCCCTCGGCCTCCATCGTCTTCATGAGCCGGCCGAGGGCCCGATCCGGCCTGAGGCCGCTCTTGCGGAGGAAGGCCATGCTGCGCTTGCCCGAGATCATGCCCGCCTGCGCGAGGAATTGAGCGACGCGCTCCGGAATCCTTCCGAACGCGGTCGAGCTTTCGGTGCCGACGATTACATAGTCGTAGCCGGTCAAATGAGGCGATTCGTCCGCCCTCGCCTGGGCGATATCGACGAAATGGCCCAAGGATTCCAAGGTTCGGGCCATCGCCTTGGCGACGGCGGCGAGACCCTCGGGGTCCCTGGCCGGAATGTAAACGAGAGCGACGCGCATTGATCCTCCACTAGATTGCCCTGTATGCCCGCTCCGCGTCCGGATCCCTGACGATCATCACGGTGCAGGGGGCGATATTCGCGATTTCGCGGCTTGCCTCGAAGATTATATCGCGAAAATCGCCATTGCGCTCCCACCCCCCGAGGAGGATGCAGTCGGCCTCCAGCTCCTCCGCGACGCGCAGCACCTCGCCCGCGATGGATCCCTTCAGCAGGCGCGTGGCGACGCTCACGCCCTTGGCCCTCGCCAGCTCCTCCACGAAGGCCAGGCGCCGCCGACCAGTCTCCTCGAGGCTCCGCTCGTATTCCTCGCTCTCTTCGTCGACGAAGATGCGGCTCCGCGAAAGAAGCCGTATCGCCGCCATATCGACTGCGTATACGGCCGTCACCTCGGTCCCGAGGACCTTGGCCATGGCGACCGCGTACTTCGCCGGCGCGGTCGAGGAATACAGGCCCTCGGCGAGGACGACCGCCTTGGACATCAGTCCTTTCATCGGCTCCCCCCCTTCTGCTTCCTTTCCTTCAGCCGCTTGGTCGAGAAGACCGCCTCGCGCTCCCTCTCCTCGAGCGACGCTTCGATGTAGGATCGGATCGCCTTGGATTCCGGGATGACCATCTTCTCGAGGGCGTTGACCCGCCTCTGAGTCTTGCGGACTTCCTTCGCGAGCCTCCACACGATCGCCCTCAAGCCCGCCATGGCCGCCACCAGCTCCAGGAGAGCGGTAAATTCGGCCGCAGTCTCGTCGGAATCGGCGAAGGAGTTCATGAACGAGGACTGCAGGCGCCGTTCCGGCGCCACGGCCTCGAGGGCCGGCATGGATATCCCGGAAACCTGCACCCTCCTCTCCTTCGCCGCGAAATCGGCCCGCACGCCGGAGGCGAGCTCGCGGGCGTTGTCGCGCCCGGCGGCGAGCAGCATCCGCCTCAAGACGGGGTAGGCGCTGCCCGCCCGCCGCCCTATCTGCCGCTCGAGGACCTTTACCTCGTTGATCCGCTTCATGAGCTCGAGCATGAGGATCTCGCGCTTGCGCTCGAGGAGGTCGTAGCCTTCCTCGGCCAGGGCGAGCCTCTCCTTCTCGCGGAGGAGGTTCGATTTAGTCGGGGCGACGTTCGGAGTCGGCATCGCCTTCCTCCCCCCGCATGTATTTCTCGATCATCGCGCGCGATACGCGTACGAGCTCCTCCTTCGGCAATACGGACAGGAGCTTCCAACCGAGGTCCAGCGTAGCGTCGATGCTCCGGTCCTCGTCCTCGGCCTGCGATACGAACTCGGATTCGAATCGCTCCCCGAAGCGCAGGTACTTCTTGTCCAAAGGAGCGAGTTCCTCCTCTCCGATGATGGCCGCCAGGTTGCGGACGCTCTTCGTCCTCGCGTAGGCGGCGAAGAGCTGGCTGGAGACCTCCTTATGGTCGTCGCGGGTCATGCCCTCGCCGATACCGTCCTTCATGAGCCGCGAGAGCGAGGGGAGCACGGCGATGGAAGGGTAGGCTCCGCGCTGGAACAGCTCTCGATCGAGGACGATCTGACCCTCGGTGATGTAGCCCGTAAGGTCGGGGATCGGATTGGAGATGTCGTCGTTGGGCATGGACAGGATGGGGATCTGCGTGATGGAGCCCGAGGAGCCCTCGATCCTTCCCGCCCGCTCGTAGAGCGAGGCCAGATCGGAGTAGAGGTAGCCCGGATAGCCCTTGCGCGAGGGGACTTCCCCCCTCGAGGCCGAGACTTCGCGCAGGGCCTCACAGTAGTTGGTCATGTCCGTAAGGACGACGAGGACGTGCATGTCCATCTCGTAGGCCAGGTACTCGGCGGCCGTAAGGGCGCATCGCGGCGTGACGAGCCGCTCGATGGAGGGGCTGTCGGCGAGGGAGAGGAACATCACCACGCGGGACAGGACGCCCGAGCGCTCGAAGGAGTCGATGAAGAAGCGCGCAACGTCGTATTTTATGCCCATCCCGACGAAGACGATGGCGAAAGACTCGGCGTCGCCCGAGCCGGAGGAAGACGAGGACGAGGAGAGTATCTTCGCCTGCCTGACGATCTGGGCCGCGAGCCTGTTATGAGGCAGGCCGTTGCCCGAGAAGATCGGCAGCTTCTGCCCGCGGATCAGGGTGTTCATCCCGTCGATGGCCGAGACGCCCGTCTCGATGAAGTCCCGAGGATAGACTCGGGCCGAAGGATTTATGGGAGAACCGTTCACGTCGCGCTTATCGGAGGAAATGATCTGCGGATAGCCGTCGGAAGGGCGCCCGAGGCCGTCGAAGACGCGGCCGAGGAGGTCGGGCCCGACGCGAAGCTCGAGCGGCCGGCCCAGCAGCTCGAGACGGGTCTCGTCGAGCGACAGGCCGGAATTGGAAGAGAAGAGCTGGACCGCGATGGCCGAATCCGAGCTGTCGACGACGCGGCCCGTCCTCCGCTCGCCGTCGCGCCCGTATACCGCGACCAGTTCCCCGAAACCGGCGGTCTCCCGGCTGACCGCGATCACTATGGGCCCCTCCGCGTGCGCGAGGCCGCGATGCTCCAAGCCCCTCATCCCGCTTCCTCCCGCGCATGCTCGCGCGCCAATCCGTCGAAGGCCGCGGCGATCTCGCGCCCGGCTGCGCGAATTTCCTCCAGCCTGTCGTTGGCCACCTCGCTCTTGAGCCGCGTTATGCGCTCCCTCACGGGCAGCGCCGCGATGTCGGTCAGCGGCGCGCCGCGGCGAATGGCCTCCTCTGCCCTGTCGTGGAAATCCATGATCGTCTGCAGGAGGAGCACCTGCTTCTCGGGGACGCAGTACTTGTCGACCTCGTCGAAGGAGCTCTGCTGGAGAAAGCCGTTCTTGATCATCTCCGCGGTCGCGAGGATGAGGCGCTGCTCGTCGGGGAGGGCATCGGGGCCGATCAGCCTGACGATCTGCTCGAGACGCTGCTCGCGCTTCATCAGGTCGAGGGCCCGGGCGCGAAGGCCGTTCCATTCGGGGTCCTTGCCGTCCCACCACTCCCGCAGCTCGTCGGCGTATTCCGAATACGAGTCGATCCAGGAGATGGCCGGATAGTGCCGCGCGTTCGCGAGGTCTCGATCCAGGGCCCAGAAGCAGCGCGTGAAGCGCTTCGTATGCTGGGTAACCGGCTCGGAGAAGTCCCCGCCCGGCGGCGAAACCGCTCCAATGATGGAGATCGAGCCGCTCGCGCCGCTCAAGGTCTCCACGCGGCCGCCGCGTTCGTAGAACTCCGCGAGGCGCGTGGGGAGATAGGCCGGGAAGCCCTCCTCGGCCGGCATCTCCTCGAGCCTTCCGGAGAGCTCGCGCAAGGCCTCGGCCCACCGCGAGGTCGAGTCCGCCATGACCGCGACGTCGTAGCCCATGTCGCGGTAGTACTCGGCGAGCGTTATGCCCGTGTAGATTGAGACTTCCCTCGCCGCTACGGGCATGTTGGAGGTATTGGCTATGAGGATCGTCCGCTCCATGATCGAGCGGCCCGTCCTGGGGTCGACGAGCTTCGGGAACTCGGTCAGGACGTCGGTCATTTCGTTCCCGCGCTCGCCGCAGCCCACGTAAACGATGATATCGGCGTCGCAGAACTTGGCAATCGCGTGCTGGGTCATGGTCTTGCCGGTCCCGAAGCCGCCCGGTATGGCCGCGCATCCGCCTTTGGACAGGGGGAAGAGCACGTCGATCACCCTGAGTCCCGTCATCAAAGGCTCGCTCGGCGGCAGTCTCCGGAGCGAGGGCCGCGCCTTCCTCGCGGGCCATTCCTGCGAGAGGCCGATGCGGATTCCCGCGTCGGTTTCGACGATCGTGTCGCGCAAGGTGTACTCGCCGACGGGAGCGGCCGTCGCGACCTTCCCCACCGGCGTCAGCGGGGGCGCCATCACCGTGTGCCGCACGAGCTCCGTCTCGCGAACCCAGCCGATCGGGACGCCCGGCCCTATCGAGTCGCCGGCCTTGAGCGCCGGGGCGAAGGCCCATTTCTTTCCGAGCGGCAGGCTCTCGCCTCGTACGCCCGCCTTTATGAAGGAACCGGAGGCTTCCTTGAGGCGCTCGAGGGGACGCTGGATGCCGTCGTAAATCGTTCCGAGGAGACCGGGGCCGAGGCTGATGGAAAGGGGCTTGCCCAGGGAAAGGACCGGCTCTCCGGGCTTCATGCCCGTATTCTCCTCGTAGACCTGGATCGTCGCGCCGCTCCCGTCGACCCGGATGATCTCGCCCGCGAGCCGGGCCTCTCCGACCTCGGCCACGTCGTAGAGCCCGGCGCCTCCCAGGCCCTCCGCCAAAACCACCGGACCGGAGATGCGCGTTATGCGGCCTTGGATCGCCTTCGGCCCGGGCGCGGCCTCGCCGTTCGCGAACGAGTTCGCGTTCGCGAATGAGTTCGCGTTCGCGAGCGAGTTCGCCTTCACGCTTCGAGCGCCTCGGCGCAAAGAGCCTTCGCTAGCTCGCCCCTGCGCTCGTCGAGAAGCCTCTCCTCGACGAGGTCCATGGTCGCCCTGAGGACGACGCTACCGTCCCGCGCCCTGGCCACGAGACCGGCCTCGGACATCGTGTCGTCCTCCTCGATGACGAGCGCCGAGGCGCCGGAGAGCGTACGCGAAGCGATCCGGCCGGCCGCGGCCTCGGATATCCCCTTTCGATGCACGACGAGATCCTTGCCGGATAGGAAGGAAGCGCCCTCCGCGAGCATCGCCTCCGACAGGTCGGCGACGCGATCCTCGGGAAGGGACCGCATATATGCCCCGAGGGCCCCGCGGAGAGCCCTCTCCACGAACGCCGTCCTCATCCTCGTCCGCTCGAGCGGGAAGCGAGCCAAGGTCTCCATTCGGAAGCGCGCCGCGCGCGCCGCGCTCGAGCGCATGACCTCCTCCACGACGGACGCGGCCCTGCCCTCGATCGCCGCGACGGTGCTCGCCGATTCCTCGTCGGCTTCATCGAGGAGGCGAGCCGCCTTCTTCCTGGCGTCGCCGAGTATCTCGCCCTGTATGGCCTCAGCGCCAACGATCTCTTCCATAAGGCTCCCTATGATCGTTCACAAGCCTGCTATATGCCCACGCCCACGGCCTCTCTGACCAGGTCGACGAGGTTCTTGCGGCCCGCCCTCGGCCGTCCCTGCGAGGGAATCTCCACGAGGAGGGGAAAGCCTCCGGCAAGCTGCCACTCCAGCGCCTCCGCCTCGAGCATATCGGCGACCTCCTCCGTGAGGATCAGGACCTTCATGCCCCTGCTCTTGTACGGCCTGCCCGAAGGATCGGCTCCCGCGCCAGTAGCGTACCTGAACGCGTCCAGCGCCTCTTCCCTGCCGGAGACCGGACGGCCGTCCACGCCTACCATGCGGAAGGCGAGGACGATCTCCTCCTCGGCGATGACGAAGAAATCGGCCACGATCAGAGCATCAGGATGAGGAGAGCCACGAGGAAGCCCCAGAGGCAGATCCCCTCGGCCAAGCCCAGATAGGGGATGGCCTTGCCCGCGAGGCTGGCATCCTCGGCTATGGCGCCCATCGCGGCCGCGCCCAGCTTGCCCACGGCCATGCCGCCGCCCAGGCAGGCGAGACCCACGGCCAAGGCGGCGGCGATGTACTTCCAGGCAGCGACGGACGATACCGCCGCTGCCTGATTCGCGCCCTGGGCGAAGAGCGCGAAAGCCGATAGCGCGAAGAAACTGATTAGGGCTACGATTCGCTTTCTCATGGCGGCTCCTTGCGGAATTGAAATTTAAAGGGGACGAACGGGCTCCCCGTCTCGGTCAGGAATTTCGAGAGGAACTCGTAGTATTGGAGGCGTACGATCTGGATGGAGACGATGAGGCCCTCGAGGAAAATGATGATCGCGTTGCCGCAGATGACGATGATCAGTTGCCAGAGCATGCCCATATCGGAACGCTGCCTCATCATGTCTCCCATGGTGAAGACGATGAAGGATAAGACGACGTGAGAGAGGGCGAAGGCGCCGACCCGAAGGAAACTGAGACTGTTCGATAGATAGAACGATACGGGCTCGAGAATCGCGACGAAGGCCTTTACTCCCCCCGCAAAGGCGCCGTCCCCGCGCTCGCTCCGTCCTCGCGCGCCCGAGACGAGGAGCCCCAACCTCTCCTCGAAGACGAGGGCGAGGAGGGGCAGGCCGAGACCGAGGACGTCGAACCAGGCCGGGCGCGAGCCGAGGATGGCCCGGACGCCCATCCCGACGGCCCACCAGAAGAAGAGGGCCCCCGCGAGCCCGGTCTTCGCGAAGAGTGCCTCGCCCGGCTTTCCCGCTCGAAACCTGTCTATGATGTTGATGATCAGCCCGGTGGAGTTGACGACGACTCCGAGCGCGAGCGTAAACCCGAAGAAGACCAGTATCTTGCCCGAGCCTCCTTCGGGCATCAGGGACAGGAACCTGTCCCGGGGCGCGCCGAACAGCGCGCCGCTGATCGCCCGCGTAAGGGGCACGAGGGCGTTCTCGAAAGTGAAGCACGAACCGGTAAGGAAGCCCATCAGGGTCGAGCCTATTCCGCAGGCTATGCCGATGGGAGCGAAGACTTTCCATCTCGCCAGGGCGGGGACGAGGCCGAGGTACAAAGCGAGGGAGGCCGCGAGGATGAGCAGGCCCTGACCCAGGTCGCCGAACATGATCGCGAAGAAGAGGACGAAGGACGCGCATACGAAGGGCGTCGGGTCGACGCTTCCATAGGGCGGGATCCCGAACGACAGCACCATCCTCTCGAAGCTCGACACGAAGCGCCGTCGCTTGAGGAGGACGGGTACATCTTCGTCCCCATTGCGCACTCCCTCGATCTCCCTGGGCGCGAAAGACCTGAGAGCGACCCTCCCCTCCGTCCTCGATGCGACCGCCTTGGCGACGTTCTCCACTTCCTCGGCCGGCACCCATCCCTCGAGTCGATAGGCTTGCGCGGAAGACTCGAGGGAAAGGCGCGCCTCCTCCACCGAGGCGGCCACCGCGAAGGAGGCGGCCAGGGAAATCCACGGCAGGGAGAGCTCCTCGCGAAGATCCGCCTTCTCGCGCTCGAGGAAGGTCCTCTGCGCATCGAGCTCCGCCAGCTCGCGTTCCAGGGCGGCCGGAAGCTCCGGAGGCACGCCCGCGAAATCGGGAGAGAACTGCCTCGGCGAAAAGCCCGCTCGAGCGAGCTCGGTGTCGAGGGCGAAGCGTCCCTTCCTCGACGTCACGGCCACTATATCGCCCTTTCCGCCCACGGCGATGGAGATGGCCCTCTCTCCCAAGGAATTCCGTATAGCGGGAAGTTCCTCCGGAGCGACTCGCCCGATACGAACCGTGAGAAAGGACAGCCGGTCCAGCTCGCGGTAGGGCAGCGCGAGACCCGCGAATACGCCCGCCTCTTCGAGAGCCTCCCGCGCCTTCGCGGCTCGCTCGGCATTGGATCTTATAGCATCGAGGATCGACGCGGCCCT
The DNA here is from genome assembly GCA_963778775.1 of uncultured Spirochaetota bacterium. Classification (GTDB taxonomy): domain Bacteria; phylum Spirochaetota; class Spirochaetia; order Treponematales; family Rectinemataceae; genus UBA1306. Next base: position 13,997 of record CAVZVX010000114.1, read on the forward strand.
CGCGCGCATAGCCTCGAGCGCCTCCGTTTCTCGAGGTCCGGGCAGGCGCGCGCCCTCCGGGACCTTTTCGGGGTACTTCAGCTCGAGCGATCGCCGCAGCTCCTCGAGCGCATCGAGCGAATTCCTGTAACGCGAGGCCCCTCCCTCCTCTTCCGGCGCGAGATCGGTCCCCGGGGATTCCGCGCGCACCTTCATGGCGATCTGGAAGCATCCGGCATGGCCCAGGCGCTCCAGGACCTCGTTCATGTCGCGCTTGAGCGCGACCAGCTCGAGCTTGCGCATCGCGACGGTGCTCATTCCCGCCCTCCGGTCGTCTCGGCCGCGAAGGAGCTTATCTCGGCGGCCGACGCCTCGAGCTTTATCCCCTCGATGATGCCGTGGAGGGCCTTTACCTCGAATTCCTTTATGAGAAAATAGGAATAGAGGGGAAGGTAGCTGTCGAATTCGATGTGAAGCCGCCTATACAGCATTCGATACAGGTACTGGTGGGCGGCGGTCTCGAAGCCCCGGACGTCGAAGTACCATTCGCCTCCGTCTTCGCTCCGCGCATCGGGCAAGAGGCTCTCCCATCTCCAGCCTACCCACTCCGAGCGCGAGTCAGCCCTGAGGCCTAGCGCCTTCAACGTCGGCGTCTTGACGTCGATTCCGGGAAGGTCTATGAGGAGAGCCTCGATCTCGCCCGCGCCCATGGAATAGTAGCGCTTGAGCCTAAGGCCCCACACGAGGTTTTCGAGCTCCGCTTCCACCCGCAGCAGCGCCGGGATACCGGCTCCGAGACCTCCGGGGATCAGCCTCGCCGCATCCCATAGCTCGGAATAGTATTGTCGATCCAGCCGATTCTTCACCGCGGGAAGGTCGTCCAGCCCGGTCTCGACAATCCAGTGATATCGCGTCCCCCTCAGCATCCTATCGAGGTCCGGATAGCCTTGGACGAAGAATGAAGGCTCGAGCCGCGGATCCTCGATGGTCGGAGCCTCCGACAAGGCTTCCACGACGGCCGCGAGAACGCTTTTCAAGTAGGCGAATTCCCATTTGCGTACGAGGGCCGCGAAAAAGGGCTCGCTTTGAAGGAAGGCTCCGGCTATTCCCCTGAGCGCCTCGAAAGACCTCGCCCTCACGCCGCGCTCCGCGGCGGTGGCCAGCTCGGCTTCGGGCAGGACCGGAGGAGGTTCGTCGAAGATCTCTCGCCATGCCTCCCCCACTCGATGGCTCATGGCGAGGCTCGCCGCCCTATCGCCGAGGAAGCTTCGAGCGAGCGACCCGCAGACTCTCGCGTATATGTACGCGGGCTCGAAGCCGTCGGGCACTAACGGACCTCCGCGAGGGCGGCCTCGCAGGCGACCGCGAAGGCCGCTTCGTCCAAGCGGGAGTCTTCGATCTTCGAGCGGAACGCCTCGATCGCCTCCTCGTACTCGGCGCGAGCGGCCCGCTCCGAGTCCTCGCGGGTGGCAAGCGCCTTCTTCAAGGCGGCATCGTAAGCGTCGGTATAATATTTTTGGGCTCGCGTCTTCGCGGCGTCGACGCGCCTGCCGGCTTCCTCGCGGGCGGCGGATACCATCGCCTCGGCCTCGTGCTCTACGTCGAAGAGTTTCTCCAAGAGATCCTTCGATGCCATACCACGCTCCGATTCGGCGTTTCCGCCTATTTTTTATCCCGTCGACCGGAATCGGCTGTCTATCGACCGGGATTTAAATCGATCAATCTCGTCTCGTAGTTCCTTATTATGGAGTTGGCTCGGGCGGGTGAATCCGCTTGGAGGAGATCGGTATAGAATTCGGGATCGTCCAGCAATATGGCGAGTCGTTTGAGGGCGGCAAGGTGGAATTCGTAATCTTTAGTGGATGATACCAGCATGAAGACCAGGTAGACGGGCTCTCCGTCCAGGGAAGCGTATTCTATTCCCCGCTTGGATATGCCCAGGGCGCCGCAGATGCCGATCAGGCCTTCGGCCTTGCCATGGGGCAGGGCGATGCCCTTCTTGATCCCCGTCGACATTTTGTCCTCGCGCTCCCTGACGGCGGCGAGTACCGAGGCGCGGGGGAAATCCCTCCCCCCTCCTTGGCAAGCATGTCGACGAGCTCCTCGAAGAGCTCGTCCTTGTCCTCGCTTTCCAGGCCGATCTTGATGCTGCCCGGCGCGAATACTTGCTGAAGAAGCATTAAGGCCTCCTCGCAGCCCTCTCCGTTCTATTTTAGCATAGCGTCAGCCGAAGGCAAGGCGTCACTTACCCTGCGAC
>CAVZVX010000115.1:0-13759 GCA_963778775.1 uncultured Spirochaetota bacterium
TGTCGCTCGCATCGTCCGCTCGCGCGCCCGATTCGCCGCCCAGGAGGAAGAAGTAATCGAAGCCGTCGGGGCCGGAGAAGGACTTGATCTCGTTCCCGTAGGCGCGACGGCAAGGATGGGTCCACACGGCTTCGAGGGAATCGTCATCGACGCTCGGCGCGTTTACGTTGACGAAGACGCTTTCCGAGCAGACCGCCGCGAGGGCGTCCAGGTGCTTGAGCATGAAGGAGGCAGCCCCGCCGTAGCGCAGGCGCGGCGCTCGGGATACGCAGGATACGGCGATCCCCGGCACTCCGGCGAGGACTGCCTCCCTTGCCGCGGCGCAGGTTCCAGAATAGAGGATGTCGGTCCCCAGATTGGGGCCGCGATTGATGCCGGAAACTACGACTTCCGGCTTGAAATCAATGGCGCCGAGCATCGCGAGAAGCACGCAATCCGTGGGAGTCCCGGAACAGGAAAACGCGTTGCTCCCGATTTTACGCAGTTTTTGCGCATCTCCGAGGGTGATCGCCTGCGAGACGCCGGAACGCTCCCTGTCCGGAGCGAGGATACGCACGTCGTGCTCCCTCGATAGGGCCTCGGCGAGCGATGCGAGACCTTCGGCGTCGAAGCCGTCGTCGTTGGTAACGAGTATCCTCATCGGTCAGCCGACGACGCGCAAGCCGCCTGCGAGCCTCGTCTCGTGAATCGCGGGGCGGAATCCGAATATCCGCTCATAATCCTCGAGCTTTTTTCTGTATTCGGGGAGAGCGGATTCGGACATGATGGATACCGTACAGCCTCCAAAGCCCTTGCCCGTCAGGCGCGAGCACAGCACGCCTTCGATCTCCACGGCGCGCTTCGCGAGCCAATCGATCTCGGGGCAGGAGACTTCGTAAAGATTCCTGAGCGAGGTATGCGATTTGTTGACCGCTCGGCCGAATGCCGCCGCGTCGCCCTTGACTAGGGCCTCTTCGGCTTCGGTAACTCGAGCGAGCTCTTCGACTACGTGGAGGCAGCGCCTCCGCACGCTCTCGGGGAGGCTGCCCATGAGCTCGTCCACTTCCTCCGGACCGAAATCCCTAAGAGTCTTGGCCGAACCGCGCGCGAGGACCGCCAGGCATTTCATGCAATCCTCGGCGCGTTGCTTGAGCTCGGCGTCTACGTTGACCCGCGGCACCTTGGAATCGGTAAGCACGACGACGTTGTTGCCGTCGAGGAAGGGGACGGCACGGCGCCGATCCGTCCTGAGATCGACGATGGACACGGTCCCTCCCGCGGGAGCCGCTCCAGTGAGATGGTCGTAGGAGGGAACCGGGCGTCCGAGGAACTCCATCTCGGCCCTTCGCGCGAGATCGGCGAGTTCTTCGCCTCGCTTGTTCAGGCCGAAAACTTCCTTAAGAGCCAGGGCCGAGGCAAGGCCCAGGGCGGCCGACGACGCGAGGCCGAGGCCGACGGGGATATCGCCCGTTATCGTGAAGTTGAGGCCTTTGGCGGGCAAGCCCTCCCTGACGAGAAAGTCGAGGACGCCTTTGGGATAATTCGCCCACCTGTCTTCCCTTTTGAATTTGAGATTTCCGACGCTCGTCCTCTTGCGCTCGCCGAGGTCGGCGGCGAAGAAACGGAGCGAGGAATCGCGGCGTATCGAAATGGCCACCTGGATCTCGAAGGAAATCGCCGCCGCGAGGACCAACCCGTCCGAGGCCTCGGTGTGCTCACCGAGGAACTTTACCACACCGGGCGCCGCCGCTATTACGTCCGGCGCGACGTCGTATTCTGCCCGGTGAAGCGCTGCGATGTCCTTCATTAGCACCTCGTCGAGGAGGCGGGAGCACTCTCGGCTCGCAAGGACCCCCGCGCTTTCCAATTTATGGGGGACATAATACAACGAAACGAGATGTCATTCAATAAAAATAAATTGCCGGGGATTTCGCGCTTTTGACATTTGTCCATATACGCTGTAGAATAGGCCTAATGGTTGGTCTCAAAGAAGGAGCTGCCTTCCTCGCCGCAACTTGTATGATTTTGTTGCTCGCGCTGTCATGCGCCGGCCCTCCCAAGGCGCGAGCGCCCCAGGAGTCTACAGGGGAGATCGAGCCCCAAGCCGCGGTCCCGCCGCCATCGGCAAGCCCGGCTTTCGATCCGAATACGGTGCCCGAAGAGGTGAAAGTCGCGACCATCGCCGACGTCCGCGCCTTTATCGATTCGCTCAACCAGATAATACGACGTCAGGACTACGACGCCTGGCTGTCGAATCTGACCGACGAATACATCCGGCACTATTCGGATCCGGCCATCCTTCAACAATACTCCGAATACCCGATAATCAAGAACAAAGGCATCAGGCTTCAAACGCTCAAGGATTATTTTTTGAATGTAGTCTATCCCTCTCGGCAGAACGATAAAGTCGACGATATCGAGTTCGTCAGGGAAGATCTCATAAAAGCGATAACCGTAAGCCCGAAGGGCGAACGGAATATTCTTTACATGCTGGAAAAGCATGGCGACACATGGAAGATAGGAATCGGGAGGCAATGATGAAACATGCAATCCGCGCGGCCCTGACGGCAACGATCGCGTTTGCGTTGACGCTGGGCGCCGGTGCTCAGACGGCGACGCAGACGACGGCGGCGCAAGCCTCGACGGCGCAAGCGGCTACTGGCCAGCCCAAGAGCGGCGAAAAGACGGTGGAAGAGGCCTACCTCCAGGAATCCGCCGAGGCCGCGATGGTCAAGGAACTGTCCCATGAAGACGGGATCGAAGCGAAGCAGCTGGCCTTGGATTATGCGCGGCGAGGCGTGGACGCGGGCAGGAAAAGCGACGATGTCCGGAACTCCCTCCAATATCTCGCCCTCGAAAATACCGAGCTCGTCGTGCGTAGCGGAGGCGTCGGTGCCCCGACGAACAATTTCCCCGATATCCGGCGACAGGCTTGCATACTGCTCGGCGATTTCCCCTCCGTGGAAAGCAAGGATACCCTGGTCAGGGTCCTGAGAGACAGCAGGGCAGAGGATCCGATGGTCCTCGCAGAAGCGATTCGCTCCCTCGGGAAGATCGGGATGAACGACAACGACGAGGTCGTACAGTCGATCGCCGATTCGGTCAGCCACTTCGACAATATCGGAATATCCGAAGACAGGCTGGCCGTCTATACTTTGTTCGCCTTGAGCGATCTCGCCGAGAAAAATCATGGATTGAAGAACATGGACCTGGTGACGAGCACGGTGCGGAAATTCACCAAGGGCAGTTATATCAAGGCCGTTCGGGACCTGGCCCAGCAGACTCTGGACAAGCTTTCCGCCTACCAGACTCAGAACTCCGCCAAACAATAGCGGAATCCGCACGCGAGAAAGGGACCGCTCCCGGCCCCTTTCTTGTTGCAAATACCAGCCGGCTTCCAGTATTTTATTCGCAGGAGGTCGATATGGATACGAGCAGCGTCGGAACGATCGACGATTACGTCCCCTTGGTCGCCCCTCCTCCCCCTTCCAGGGAGGCCGAGACGCAGGGCGAATCGGAGACCCAGCCGCAGGAAACCATCGAGGACGCCGGCAAACGTCTCGATCTCTACGCCTGATCTTTTTTAGCGATCCCCGATTCGACGGGACGATTTATGGTCGCGCCCCGCCGAACGTCATTCCTTCAATGGATCCCGCCCGAAGGGCTCAGGCGGCCGTTCATCGAAGAGGCGCGTTCGAGGGCTCTGGCGATACCCTCGTAGCCGGTGCAGCGGCAGAGGTTGGAGGCCATCCATTCGCGGGTCTCCTCTCGGCTCGGTGAGGGGTGGGCCTGGAGGAGGGCATGGGCGTTGAGCAGCATGCCCGGCGTGCAGAATCCGCACTGATAGCCGTTCTCCGCCTGGAAAGCTTCGCGAAGCCCATCGTCCTTCAGTCCCTCGATCGTAAGTATATCCGAGCCCTCGACCTCGGCTGAGAGCACCATGCAGGACTTGACCGGCCTGCCGTCGACCAGGACGGTGCAGACCCCGCAGTCCCCGTTCTCGCATCCGAGCTTCGTGCCCGTGAGGCCCAGAGCCTCTCGGAGCACGCGAAGGAGGGTATCCTGCGGCCGCGCCGCCAGGACCCGTTCCTCGCCGTTGACCTTGAGCTTGAGCTCGTATAGCCCGATCCGTTCCGTCACTTCAATGCCTCCGCGACGCGCGAAAGACTGAGCCCGAGGAGCTCGGCGCGGTAGGGCCGCGAGGCGCGCGCGTCGGACCTGGGCTCGGGGAAGTCCTTTGGCAGGGGCGTCCCCTCCGACTCGAGCCAGGCCGGTGCGTCGAGATAGCCCGAAAGCGCGACGGCGTATCGTCCCGACCGAGCCACCGCGCACAGAGCGAGTATGGGATAGTCAACCTCGGCCCCCGAGGTGGCCCGGTCGTGGTAGAAGGGAAGGCCGGCCGCCTCGGCGTCCACCGACAGTCCGAGGAGGAATTCGCCGGGACGGAGGAGGAGGCGCTTGGCATGGAGTTCCCTCACCGGCACCTCCCTCCGGTTTACTCCGCCGGTCGCGCCGCCTTCGAGCGAGGGACCGGCCAGGTGGGCGGTGCCTCCCGCGGCGAGGAAAGGCAGAAGGGCCTCGCGGTAGGGCAATCGCCCCGCGACGTTGCCTCCGAGCGTTATGCGGTTCCTGACGCTATGGTCGGCGATCCCCCTCGCGCTCGAGGCGAGGAGGGGGAAGGAAGCGTCCTCGACTATCTCGTTGAGGTATAGGCCGGCTCCGAAATAGAGCGCTTCGCGACCGGAGACAAGCCTCGAGTCGCGGGAGCGGCACTCGGGCAGCCGCTTCACGTCGATAACGGCGCCAAAATCGTAAGTACCGGTCCGCGCTCCGGTGAGGATCTCGGTGCCGCCCGAGTAGTAAATGGAAGCCCCAGGCTGCGCTCGCCAGGCGGCCACAGCCTCTTCGACCGTCTCCGGGCGGCGATAGACGATATCGAAGGGGATCATCTCGGGCCTCCCGATCCGGCGCGCATCGAGCGCCACAGGCTTTCGGGCGTGATCGGCAGATTGAGGATTGGCGCGCCGGCCGCTCGCGAGAGGGCCTGGGCTATCGCCCCGGGCATTCCGAGGATACCCTGCTCGCCGAGGCCGCGGGCCCCCATGGGCCCGTCGCCCTGCGGAGTCTCCAAGAAATCCACGAAGTACTCCGGCTCCTCGCCGAACCGTAGGAGCTTGTAGTCGCGGAGACTGCCGTTGACCACGTTCTGCCCGGGACCGAATGCGAAAGACTCCCTGGTCGCGAAGCCGATTCCCATCGCCATCGCCCCCACCGCCTGGCCCCGCGCGAGAGCGGGATTCACCACCCTTCCGACATCCATGCAGCAGGCGCTTCGCAGCACGCGGAAGCGGCCGGTCGATTTCTCCAGCTCGACCTCGACTCCCTCTGAGCCGAGGGTCCACTCCAGGCCCGGCCTTCCCTTGCCCGTCTCCGGATCGAGATCCGAGAGCCCGCGGGCGATGTAGGATCCGCGCCCGATGACCGGCCCGCCTATCGCGTTCCCTCCCGGGTAAACGTAGCCGAGAACGAGCTTTTCGAGCGAGAGGGATATCTCCGGGTCGTCGCGGACGAAGACGCGGCCTCCGGCCACCTCGAGATCTTCCTCGGGACAGCGGAGAGGCTGAGCGGCGATGCGCCTCAGCTGGGCCTTCGCGTCGTCGATAGCGGCGAGGAGGGCCCTCCCGGCCATGAAGAGCGATCGCGAGGCCGCGGTGGTCCAATCGTGGGGCGAGCGGTCGGTCGAAACCTCTTCCGCCACGTGGATCTTCGCGAGGTCGATGCCGAGGGCCTCGGCGGCGATCTGGGCAAGGCCAGTGAGGGCGCCTTGGCCCAGCTCGACCACCCCCGTAAGGACATTGAGGCTCCCGTCTTCGTTGAAGGATACTATGGCGCCCGCATCCGTGAAGGTAGGGATGGCAGGTGCCTTCCAGAAGCAGGAAATCCCCTTGGCGCGAACCTTGTCTCCGTTCGCCTCGCCCTGCGGTGTGCTTTCCCGGCCGAGTCGGGAGGCTACGGTGCGTATGCAGCGGGGCAGGTCTCCCGTGCTCGCGTCGAGACGGGAGCCCGAGGGCGTGGTGTCGCCGGGCAGCACCGCGTTCTTGAGCCTCAGCTCCACCGGGTCCATGCCGAGCTCGGCAGCGAGAAGGTCCATGGCGCGCTCAATGCAGAAGGCCATCTCGATATGGCCGAAGCCCCGAAAGGCGGTCGCGAAGGGATGATTCGTATAGACGCAGAGCGAGTCGGACTTCACGTTCGGAATTCGGTAGGGGCCGGTACAGGCGTAGCCCGCCGCGCGCGATACGTTGACGGCGTAGTCCGCGTAGCCGCCCGAGTCGAATAGGAATTCGATATCGGCGGCGAGGAGGGTCCCGTCGCGCTTCGCGCCCAGGCTGACCCGCGCCTCCATTCCGGGGCGTCCGGGCGAGCCGAGCATGTCGCCCTCGCGAGTGTTGGCGAGCCGCACCGGCCTACCCCCGAGCGCGTGGGAGAGGAGGTAGGCCAGTGGTTCGAGCTGGATGCCCGCCTTTCCGCCGAAGCCTCCGCCCACGGCCGGGGCCGTCACGGTGATCGTACCCTGGGGAATGCCGAAGCCGACCGCCAAGAGGTTGCGTACCCCGAAAGGGGATTGAGTCGAGGACGTGACGAGGACCCTGCCGTCGGCGAGGATTTCCGCCTGCGTCGAGCGCGGCTCCATCGCGCAATGGTCGCCGGGAGGAAATGAAAACTCTCCCCTGATGCGGACTTCCGCAGCCGCCATCGCGCGGTCGGCGTCTCCCTTGCGGATCTTCGTCCGGTTCGCGACGTTGCTGCCCGGCTCGGGGAGGATGGCGGGAATCCGCCGGTAGGATCCGAGCTCGGGGTGGAGGATGGGAGCTCCGGGAGCGAGGGCCTCGCGGGGCGTGGCGATCGCGGGATAGCGGGCGGTACTCGACCTTGACGAGGCGAAGCGCCCTAACGGCCGAAGCTTCGTCGTCCGCGACGACGGCGGCTACGGGCTCGCCGTGATAGAGGACGCGACCGCGGGCGAGGGGCGGCTTGTCGCCGAGATAGAGGCCTATAAGCACCTTCCAATCCTCGCCGGTGAAGACTCCGCGCACGCCGCTCGAGGCGCGCGCTGCTGCGGCATCCACGCCGACGATCTCCGCGTGGGCATGAGGGCTGGCGAGGACGACGGCATGAAGGAGACCCGGCCTTCGCCGGTCGTCCGCGAAGCTCGTTCTGCCCGAAGTCTTGTCGGGCCCGTCCTTCCTTCGGATAGGGCTGCCCACGGGAAACGGATCATATGCCATGAATGAAGTGTATCGCCCGACTCGTTCCGGCGGAAGAGCTTCGAGGCGCCCTTGCGCCATTTAGCGCACATCCGCCCTTCGACCATCTTCCCGCCCGAGGCCGATCTCGTCATTGACCGCGTGCGCCGCGCGAGGCGTTCGGACGCCGGCGGCGCTTTTAATTATTGAGCGATACCCGATTCGAACGGGCGACCTTCGGCTTCGGAGGCCGACGCTCTATCCATCTGAGCTAATCGCTCGGTCGCAAGTCAGACTAGTATGTGTCCTTCGGCGCTGTCAAGCTGGACGTCCCTCCCGACTTGACCAGCCGGTTTCGTAGGGGCGATCATGCCTCCGTGAAACCCATACTCTTGGCCTCGAATTCCCCGAGGCGCCGCGATCTGCTCGCGAAAGCGGGTATTGCCTTCGATCAGTTCTCCCCGGATATCGACGAAAGCTCCCGAGACGGACTTCCCCCGGCCGACAGGGTCATCGCTCTCGCCGCGGATAAGGCCCGTGCGGCGATCCTCGAGTCGCCGAGCGAGGCTCGCCTGGTACTGGCCGCCGATACGCTCGTCTGTCTTCCCCGATCCGAGGAGGGCTTTGCCGAGATGGCCCTGGGAAAGCCCGCCGACCTCGAGGAAGCGCGCCGAATGATGCGCCTTCTCGCGGGAAGAACGCATTTCGTCCGGACGGGAATCGCCCTGATCGATCGGGACACGGGGAAAACCAGGACCGCACGATCAGATTCCGCCGTGGGTTTCGCTCCGATGAGCGAAGAGGAGATCGAAGGATACCTCGAGTCGGGCGAATGGTCCGGTGTCGCCGGAGCCTATCGCATCCAGGGGCTCGCGGCCTTCTTTATCGGTCGCATCGAAGGCTCTTGGACGGGGGTCATGGGCTTGCCAATGCGAGAGCTTTATGTCATCCTCCTCTCCGCGGGCTACCGCCTTCCCATCCACGGTTAGTTGTCTTCTATCGGGTGGGGAGAGGCGTCGAGACGGCGGCATCGGAGCCGCGGACGCCGACCGGCGCGCGAGCGTCGGCATCCTCCGTCGGTCCCTTTCCGGGCCGACGAGAAACAGAGAAGGAGGTCGGGCTCAAGGCCCGGCCGCGGGAGGAACTCTTGGCAGTCGTCACTATGAAGAATTTGCTCGAGTCCGGCGTCCATTTCGGGCACCAGGTCAAGCGCTGGGATCCTCGGATGAAGAAATATATCTTCGCCGAGCGCAACGGCATTCACATCATCGATCTTCAAAAGACCATCCAGGCGATAAAAGAAGCCTATGACTCGGTTCAAAAGATCGTCGGCACGGGTAAGAGCGTTCTCTTCGTCGGGACCAAGAAACAGGCTCAAACCGCCATCCAGAAAGAAGCCGAGCGTTGCGAGCAGTTCTACGTGAACAATCGATGGCTCGGCGGGATGCTGACGAATTTCTCGACCATCAAGAAATCCATTCAGCGCCTGAAGAAAATAGAGAAGATGGAAGTCGACGGGACCTTCGAGAGCTTGACGAAAAAAGAGATCGCGAGCCTGCAGAAGGAAAAGACCAAGCTCGAGAAGAACCTCGGCGGCATCAAGGAGATGAAGGACCTACCCGGAGCGATTTTCGTGATCGATACGCGAAAGGAAGCCATCGCCGTCGCCGAGGCCCAGAAACTCGAGATTCCGATCGTCGCCGTCGTCGATACCAATTGCAATCCCGAAGGGATAACCTATCCGATCCCCGGCAACGATGACGCGATTCGCTCGATCAGCCTTTTCACCCAGATAATCGCGAACGCGGTCGTCGAGGCGGGAGCCGCGGAGGGTCTCAAGATCATCGAGAATCTCTCCGGGGAGGAGACCGAGGAAGTGAAGACCGACGCCGCCCCCTCCGCGGAGGACGACGAAGTCGAAATCGATCCGGCTACCTACGCCGTCGCCGACAAGCCCAAGGCCGAGGAGGCCGTAACCGAAGAGGCTGCTCCCATCATCGACGACGATAGGCTCTACGAGGCCAAATAACGGCCGAACGCGCTTGAGACAGGAGAGATACGTGGATATCAAGGCTAGCGACATAAAGGAACTGCGCGAGAAGACCGGCGCGGGCATGATGGATTGCAAGAAGGCCCTCGTCGAGGCGCAGGGCAATTTCGCGGGCGCCGAGAAGATCCTGCGCGAGTGGGGCATGGCGGGAGTCGAGAAGCGCGCCGGGCGCGCGACCAACGAAGGGAAAATCTTCGTCAAGGAAGGTCCAGGCAAGATCTCGATAGTCGAGATCGCCTGCGAGACCGACTTCGTCTGCCGCAACAAGGATTTCATCAACGCCGGGGAAAAGGTAGTCGGGACTGCGTTCGCGAAGGCTTACGACAAGCCCGCGGAGGAGCTCGACGCGATGGTCAAGGACATCGCCGCCGTGATCAAGGAGAATATCGAGCTCAAGCGGGTTCGCCTCGAGACCGCGGGAGCGGGCGAATACCTGCATTCGTACGTCCACGGCGAAGGTTCCTTGGCCGTCGTGGTCAAGTTCAAGGCCGACAGGGCCGAGGCCTTCGAAAACGAGGCCGTCAAGGGTTTCGTCCACGACATCGCCCTCCATATCGCCGCCTTCAACCCGATGTTCCTCGATCAGACCAAGCCTTCGAAGGCTTGGATAGAGGAGCAGAAGGAGATTTTCGAGAAGCAGGTCGAGCTCGACGAAAAGATGAAGGGAAAGCCGGAAAAGGTCATCCAGGGCATATTGGCCGGGAAGCTCAAGAAGCTCATGTCCGAGGTCTCCCTCCTGGATCAGGGATTCGTAAAGGAAGAAAAGACTCCCGTCGCCCAAGCCTTGGCCGCGGTCGCCAAGCAGGCGGGAGCCAAGCTCGAAATCGTCGATTTCATATATATGAAGGTGGGTGAAGCCTGATCGAAGGCGCGGGAAGCCGCGAACCGAGGACGATAGGGGGTGGTGCATGGATTCCGCGAAGGTCGCCTGCGAAGAAAAGATGAAGAAGGCCGTATCCGCTCTCAAGGACGAGTTCAACGGAGTAAGGACGGGGCGCGCCTCCCCTACCCTCCTCGATAAGATTCGCGTGGATTATTACGGGCAGAAGACCCCCCTCGCCCAAGTCTCGACCATCTCCGTCCCCGAGGCCAGGCTCATCGTAATCCAACCATGGGACCGCGCCCTCATCGGCGAGATAGAGAAAGCGATACAGAAATCGGAGCTTTCCCTCAATCCCTCCAATGACGGCAAGGTCATCAGGATAGCCATTCCCCCTCTCACCGAGGAACGCCGCAAGGAACTGGCGAAAACGGCCAAGAACATGTCCGAGCAGGCCCGCGTCTCGATTCGCAACATCAGGCGGGACGGCCTGGAAGACCTGAAAAAGCAGCTCGCCGCCGGAGGCGTGGCCGAAGATTCCATCAAGAAAGCCGAGGACGAGCTCCAGAAGCTCACGGACTCCTACATCGCACAGGTCGGGAAGGCCCTCGAGGACAAAGAAAAAGAGATAATGGAAATCTAGGGTTTCAAGCCAGATCATGCCCGGCGAATCGAACGCGGAAAGAGTCCCCATCCATGTCGGCCTGATAATGGACGGCAACGGCCGATGGGCCAAGTCCCGCGGTTTGCCGAGGACCGAGGGTCATCGCGAAGGCCTGAAGACCGCGAAAGTCATCGTCAAGGCGGCAGAGGATCTCGGGATCAGGGTCCTGTCTCTCTATGTCTTCTCAACCGAGAATTGGAAGCGGGCGGCCGAGGAAGTCGGCTTCCTGATGACCCTCATCAAGCAGCACCTGGCGGCGGAACTCGACTTCTACCGCTCGAACGGCGTACGCGTCCTTCATTCGGGCGACGCCGACGGCTTGCCCAAGGATATCGTGCGCGAGATACGCGAGGTCGAGGCCGAAACCGCCTCCTTCGACAGGATGACGGTCAATCTGGCGATCAATTACGGCGGACGGGACGAGATAGTCCGCGCGGCAAGGCGCCTCCTCCTCGCGGGCATCGAGCCCGGGGAGGAGACCCTTCGCGGGGCCATGGATCACCCCGAGCTTCCCTATCCGGACCTCATCATACGCACGAGCGACGAGAAGCGCATGTCCAACTTCCTCGTCTGGGAATCCGCCTACTCCGAACTGTTCTTCAGCGAAAAGTATTGGCCGGACTTCGGACCGGAGGATCTCGCGATGGCGGTCGACGCGTACAAGGCTCGCGACCGACGATACGGCGGCGCTCGGTGAGCAACGTCCTTCAACGCCTCCTGCTCTTCTTTCTCGGCATCCCCATGATCCTCGCCGTAATAGTCCTCTTGCCCCAATTCGACCATCTCGCGGCCGTCGTCATGATCCTCGTCTTCACCGGCGGCTGCGCCCTCGAGCTTTCCAGCCTCTTCAAGTCGCGGGACATTCCCGCGAACCCCGTCTACCTCATGGTGCTCGGCGCGGGGATTCCCGCCAGCGCCTATGTCGGAGTCCTTCTCGGCGGCGATGCTGCGTTGGCCGGGGCTTGCCTGTCGATAGTCCTCGCATCGGGATCGGCGCTCTTGGTAATCTTCACTCGCTTCGCCTTCGTCGACGCCGCGGACATCCAGTACGTGCTGCCGCGTGCGAACGCCCTGGCCTTTTCGGCCGCCTACCCGGGCCTCATGGGCGCCTTCATCGTCCTCATCGCGTCGGAACCGCGCCATTCTACCGAATCCCTCCTGACATTCTGCGTACTGGTCTTCGGCAACGACAGCCTCGCCTGGCTGGTCGGGATGACCCTCGGCAGAAGGAGGGGAATCATCGCGGTCTCGCCCAATAAAAGCGCGGCCGGATTCGTCGGGGGCATCTGCGGGACCGTCGGGATGGCCTTTGCCTGCGCCGCGCTCTTTCCCCAGGCGATCGGCGGAGCTTGGTGGACGACTCTCCTCCTCGGACTGGCGGTAGGGGCCGCGGGAATATTCGGGGACCTGTTCGAGAGCGCCCTCAAGCGCTCGGCGGGCATCAAGGATTCCGGGAGCGCGGTGCCCGGTCGCGGCGGCTTCCTCGATACCTTCGACAGCCTCCTATTCGCGGCGCCCGTATTTTTCGGCTTATCCCTCCTCTTGGGGTTCTTCCGCTGACCGCCATGCGCAAGCGCGTCATCGTCGTCGGGGCGACCGGCTCTATCGGAAGCCAAACCCTCGACGTCATAGAATCGCGGCCCGACCTCTTCGAGGTCGCGGGACTCTCGGCGCACGGGGACGAGGCGGGATTATCGGCGGCGGGAGCCCGCCATCCCGGCGTTCCGCTTTGCCTGAGCGGCGCCTCGTCGCCTTCGAAGGGCATTCACCTCACGGGCGCATCCGGACTCGACGAACTCGTCGGAAGCGTCGAGGCGGACATAGTCGTAAACGGAGCCTCGGGCTCGGGCGGGCTTCGGCCGTCCATCGCCGCCCTTTCCAGCGGGAAGGACCTGGCTCTGGCCAACAAGGAAAGCATCGTCATGGCTTGGCCCCTCCTGGAGGCGACGGCGCGCGAAAGAAACGCGAGGATATTGCCCGTAGACTCCGAGCACGCGGCCCTCTTCCAGCTCGTCGCGAGGATCGGCGGCGGCTCCGTGGGCCCGCGAGAGATAGAAGAGCTCGTCATTACGGCATCCGGCGGAGCCTTCCGGGACTGGAGCCTCGAAAGGCTCAAGTACGCCAGGCCGGACGAGGCTGCCTCGCATCCGAACTGGAGCATGGGCCGCAAGATCACGATCGACTCGGCCACGATGGCCAACAAGGGGCTCGAGGTAATCGAGGCCTCACGCCTCTTCGGCTTCGAGCCCGAGCGCGTCCGGGTCCTCATCCACCCGCAAAGCCTCGTGCACGCCCTGGTCAGGACGCTGGACGGGAGCCTCTACGCGCAAGTTTCCTCGCCGGACATGCGCCTTCCCATCCAAAACGCCCTGACCTGGCCGGAGACCCAGCCATGCGGATTCGGGCGCCTGGACCTGGCCGGGCGCAGCTTGGAGTTCCGCGCTCCCGAAGCCGGGCGCTATCCCCTCCTCGGCCTCGCCTACGAGGCCCTCGCGGGCGGCGAGGGCGCGACGATAGCGTACAACGCGGCCGACGAGGTCGGTGTAGCCGCCTTCGAGGCGGGTCGGGTAAGCTATGTCGATATCGCGCGCGTGGTCGCGAAAACCCTGGAACGAGCCTGGCCTTCACGCGTCCGCGATCTCGGGAGTATATTCGAAGTCGACGGCGGCGCGCGCCTGGCCGCGGAGGCCGCGGTCGGGGAGATCGAATGCATGTAGTCTCGGTGGCGATCGATATAGTCCTCGGGGTCATCGGCCTCGGCATCGTCATTCTCGTTCACGAGTTCGGCCATTTTTTCGCCGCGCGCGCGGCGGGGGTGGAGGTGGAGGCCTTTTCCATCGGATGGGGCCCGCGAATCGCTGGCTTTTCGCGGGGCGGCACGGAATGGCGGATTTCGGCCTTTCCCATCGGCGGCTTCTGCAAGATGAAGGGCGAGGAATCCTTTCGCAAGGCCCTCGAGGACAACGCGAGCGAGCTGCCAAGGGAAAAAGGCAGCTATT